>JAFAGL010000156.1 GCA_023422735.1 Pseudomonadota bacterium | reverse complement strand
ATGCAATGCTGGGCGATGTCCATATCGCCGAACCCGGCGCCCTCATTGGCTTTGCCGGCCCCCGCGTAATCGAGCAAACGATTCGCGAAAAGCTGCCTGAAGGTTTCCAGCGCGCTGAATATCTGATGGACCACGGCATGGTGGACATGGTCGTGTCGCGGCTCGAAATGAAGAAGACGCTGGCCCGCTTGCTGCGGATTTTGATGAAGCAACCGCCTGGTGCGATGATCGATCCCGAAGTTCTGCCAGAGGTCGGTTCGGAGGAACCGCCCGTTCCAGCTCACGCCTGATACGGCTCACGCCATGACTGCAGCAGCCGACCAAAGCCAGGCCGCGCGCGCGATTGAGCGCCTGATGACGCTGCATCCGAAAGGGTTCGACCTTTCGCTGGAGCGCGTCACCGGCCTGCTGGAGCGGCTGGGCAATCCGCAGGATCATATGCCGCCGGTGATCCATATCGCCGGCACAAACGGCAAAGGCTCATGTGCGGCTTTTACCCGCGCACTGCTTGAAGCGGACGGGCGGCTCGTACACGTCCACACCTCCCCGCATCTGGTGAACTGGCATGAGCGTTATCGGCTGGGTGCTGAGGGCGGCGGCAAATATGTTGCCGACGATATTCTCGCCGATGCGATCGAGCGCGTGGCGGCGGCAAATAACGGCCAGACCATCACGGTATTCGAAATCCTCACTGCCGTGATGTTTCTGCTCTTTTCCGAGCATCCCGCCGATGCCGCAATCGTGGAAGTCGGGCTTGGCGGTCGCTTTGACGCCACGAATGTCATCAAGCGCCCCGCAACGACCGTCATCATGCCGGTGTCGCTCGATCACGAAGCCTATCTGGGAGACCGTGTCGAGCTGATCGCAGCCGAGAAAGCCGGCATCATCAAGCCGGGCTGCCCGGTGGTGATCGGCGCACAGGAAAGCGACGCCGCCCGCGAAGTGCTGGAAGCAACTGCCGGGCGCCTCGGGGCGCCAGCCTTCATCTACGGGCAGGATTTCCTGGCTTTTAATGAAAACAACCGGCTCGTTTATCAGGATGAGACGGGCTTGATGGATCTGACGCCGCCCAAACTGCCGGGTCGCCACCAATATGCCAACGCCGCCGCCGCGATCGCCGCCGTGCGCGCTGCGGGCTTTTCCGTCACGCCCCAGATTGCGGATCGTGCACTTGGATCGGTTTCCTGGCCTGGCCGCATGCAGCGCCTTACCGAAGGGCGGCTCGTCGATCTCGCGCCCGAAGGCTCGGAGATCTGGCTCGACGGCGGGCACAATCCCGGTGCCGGTGCCGTTATTGCCGAATCCTTGGCGGATCAGGAAGACCGTTATCCGCGACCGCTGCTTTTGATCGCGGGTATGATCAACACCAAGGATCAGACCAATTATTTCCGCGCCTTCAAGGGAATGGCGCGTCATGTCTTTACAGTTCCCGTGATGGATAGCGATGCGGGCGTGCCCAATGACGAACTGGCAGCACGCGCGCTGGAAGCCGGACTTTCAGCCGAACCGATCGCGTCGGTCAGCAACGCGTTGCGGCTTTTGGGAGAAAGCTGGTCTCAGGATGAGACGCCCCCCCGCATCCTCATCTGCGGTTCGCTATATCTGGCCGGGGAGGTTCTGGCGGAAAACGAAACCCCGCCGGTTTAAACCCGATCGATCGTTTCCGGCTTCACCGGTGCACCGACCACCTGCTTGCGATGGAAGATGAAAAGCCCGGCTGCGACGATAATCGCCGAACCGATGAGGACATGCGCTGCGGGATACTCGCTGAAAAACAGGATGCCCATCAAGATCGCCCATAAAAGCAGCGTATATTGCAGCGGGGCCAGTACATTTGCGGGTGCGAGTTTGAGCGAACGCGTCATCATCAGATGCCCGATACAGGACACGATCCCAAGCATCAGGATCGCGTAAAGGCCCGGAAGGTCGGGCGTTTGCCACGTGCTCAAGCTACCCATTGTCAGAATGGCCCCCAGCACCAGGCCGGCGATCGTCTGCCCCGTCACGAGCACGGCGTCCGAGCTTGCGCGCAGGATCCGGCTCAGAACAAGCGAAATTGCCAGCGAAAAGCTGCCAAGCAACGCGAACAGCGATGCCCAGGTGAGCGACGCTCCGGAAGGCTGCAAAACGATCAATACGCCGACGAAGCCCACAAAGATCGCGGTCCAGCGCCGCCAGCCCGAACGCTCTCCGAGAAAGAAATGCGATAAAGCAGCGACGTAGATCGGCCCCGCCATGTAGAAGGTCATGACATCTGCGAGCGGCAGATACGCCACGGCTGCGTAAAAAAGAGCGCTGTCGACCGTGGCGAAGATTGCGCGAAGAACATGCAGCATCGGGCGGTCGGGCTGCAGCAATGCTTTTACTCCCCCACCTCTGTTCAGCAGAGGGCCAAGCACGATGAAAGCGCCGATCGAACGGATCAGCATGACCTGACCCACCGAATAGCTGGCCACAAGCCACTTCCCCATCGCGTCGTTGAGCGCAAACAGGAAGAGGCCCACCAGCATGATGACGATGCCGAGCGCCGTCGCATTCGATGATGAAAACCGCTGCTTTAACCCGCTTTTTGCGCCACCCATGTGCCATTCCCCACAAAAAAACCCGGCCAAGTCGCCGGGCTTTTTCAAACAGTCTTACAGCTGGTGTCAGACGTTCCCGCTGATCCAGGATGACAATGCCGTTTTCGGCGCTGCACCCACCTTCATGTCGGCCACTTCGCCGCCCTTGAACATCATCAGGGTCGGGATCGAGCGCACACCGAATTGCGCGGCCAGCTCCGGATTCTCATCGATATTCAGCTTGGCGATCTTGACCTTGCCGCCCATTTCAGCGGCGATTTCGTCGAGTGCAGGCGCAATCATCTTGCACGGGCCGCACCATTCTGCCCAGAAATCGACGACAACCGGCTCGCTGGCCTGCAAAACGTCAGCTTCGAAATTGTTCTTGTCGACCTTGACGGTGGCCATGGGAAATTCCTTTCGACAGATGGTCGTCCGCTTCTTTAAAAAAACGAACTGGGTGAGCGAGATGTGGGCCTTCAAATGGAAAGCGTCAAGCGCCTTGCATTGAAGCTTTGTTCAATCCTGCAAAAGCGGCATCCATGCGCTCTGCCGGCAAGGCTATGAGGCATGGCGCCTCGGTAAAAAGCAGCGCGGCTTCGATTCGGCGATCGGGGTAGAGATCCGCCAAAAGCGCGCGATAAAGCGCAAGCTGCACGATATAGGTCTCCGCTACGCCTTCCAGATCCACCGGCGGCGGGCGGTTCGTCTTGTAATCGAGAATCAGCACCGCATCATCGGAAACCGACAGGCGGTCAATCGTCCCCGCAATCGCACGCGACGTGCCGCCCACGTCGAGCGTTCCCATAACGGAAACTTCGGCCCGCGAGCCGGGTGCGAAAAGCGGCGCGAATCGTGTGTCGTTCAGGATTGCCAGTGCGGACTCCAGCGCTGCAACGCGGTCCTGCGCCTGCCACCCTGCGCCGATCCGCGCCAGATATCGTTCACCCCCATCGTGGCGGTCCCCTGGTGCCAAATCCGGAAGGATCTGCAACAGCCGGTGGATCGCCGTCCCGCGCGCAATCGCAAAGGAAGGCTCCAGAAGCGGATCGAGCACCGGCGAACGCGGCGTCGGTGCATCCGCCGCAGATGGTTCGATCAGCGCACCGGCGCGCGACGGCGCAAGCGGGCGTGGAAGTTTCGGTGCAGGTGGCGCTTTCTGGCGCAGGAAGCTTGGTAGCGGCGGGATCGAGGCTGGCGTGTCGCCCTTTTCTTCGCGTAGTGCCACGCCTTGCGTTGTCACCTGGTAATGCAGAACCGTGCCGCGCTCTTCCGGCAAGTCTCTCGCCAAAGTGTGCGGGGACATCTCCAGCCCCTCGCGGACCATCGTCAGCCAGGTCGCCTCGTTCGCGCCACGCTTGCCCTGATAACCGCACACGATGAGCTGGTCCTCAGCGCGGGTCATGCCAACATAAAGAAGGCGGCGATATTCGTCTTCGGCCTTTTCCTTCAAGCCGGCCTCGATCGCTTTCGAGAAGCTGTTGTTGAGATCGCTGCCCGCGCGCCACAGGAAGCGTTTTCGCCTTTGCTGGCCCGGTGTTTCATAACCAATCAACCGGGGCAAATGGCTCGAAATGAAAGGCGCGCCGCCGCTATCGACGAGAAACACGATCGGCGCTTCCAATCCCTTCGCGGCGTGCACCGTCATGATCCGCACTTCATTGCGGGTCTGGTCCATCTCGCGTTTGATATCGGGGCCAGACTGGTCGAGCAGGGAAAGCACGGTTTCAAGATCGGGCGGCCCCGCACGTTCGGCACCGAGCAGGAAATTAAGGAACTCATCCAGAATTTCACCAGCTTCATGGCCCAGCCGCGAGATCATCTTTTGCCGGATTCCATCTCGCGTAAGAATCGCGGAATAAAATTCGAAAGCCGGCTTATAACCTGCCTCCTTGCGCCAGCCATCCAGCTGCGCTTGCACCGATTTGAGGATCAGATCGTCATTGGCTGCGCGCCGCAGGCTGCGATAAAGTGAAACGCCCTCACCCCGCTTATGCGCCAGCGCAAAAAGTTCTTCCTCATCCAGTCCGAAAATCGGGCTTTTCAGTAATGCGGCCAGCGAAAGATCATCGTCGGGCTGGAGTACCACACGGCCCAGTGCCACCAGATCCTGCACGGCGATATGTCCCGGCAGGCTCAGTCGATCTGCGCCTGCAACATCGATCCTGCGATTCTTCAATGCCCGCGACAGCGCATGAATGAATGTGTCGCGCTTGCGCACAAGCACCATCACGTCGCCGGGGCGGATCGGGCGGCCCTTGCCCGGCAACACCGTGCGTTCCTTCAACCAGCCTTCGATCCTGCTCGCGATCTGCTCGGCAACCTGCACCGCCGGTGCCGAGGCATGGTCGATGGCCAGCGTCCAGTCGTCCGGCTCCTCGACAGTGGTGGCGCTGACGAACGGCCATGCTTCCACCGAGCCCGGTTCGTTGCGGATCGCCTTGTGCTCGAAGGCAACGCCATCCTGCGTCAGCCCACGTCGGCGTTCGTCCGTTGAAAACACCAGATCAACAGATGACAACACATCCCAGGTCGAGCGGAAAGAGCGTGTCAGCTTGACGGTTTCGAACTGTTTTTGCGCATGTTCCACGTGAATCTTGAAATCGCGCCGGTTGCGCTCGAAGCTTTCAGGCTCCGCGCCCTGGAACGAATAGATCGACTGCTTTTCGTCACCGACGGCGAAAATCGTGCGCTCGGCATCAGCACGCGCACCGTCGCCGACAAAGAACTCATCCGACAGGGCCCTGATCACCGCCCACTGATGCGGGCTCGTATCCTGCGCTTCATCCACGAGAATATGGTCGATGCCCTGATCAAGACGGTATCGCACCCAGGGGCCCGCATCTTCACGCGACAAAAGAGTGATCGTGCGGCGAATGAGATCTTCAAAGTCGAGGAAGCCGCCCGCATGTTTGAGCCGCGCATAATTGCCGATCAGCCGGTCTGCGATCGTCAAAGCAGCCTTGGTGGCCTTGAGCATGTCGAGCAGCGCGGCCCTATCGCGACACTGCAGCAATGTTTCTGTGAAGCGAACGAACTCCTCGCTGAATTCCGGGAACCGTGCCGTCACTTCCTTTACGGCGATCTGGCCGGGCTTACGAGGCTCTCCCTTGCCGGTCAGGAAGATCGCATAAAGTGCGGTCATCCGCTCTGACGCCGGCGCGTGGCAGGCCGTGCGCAGCCCGATCGCGAAATCGGTTGCCCGCACTTTTCCCGCAGCCGCAGCTTCTACTCCGCCCGCCAGTGCAGCATCGAAATAAGGATCAGGCCACAAAGCCGCGCCCAGGCTTTCCGGGGTATCGCCCGGCTGAAATCCATGTTCTGCAAGGAGATCGCTTTTCGCGTGATCGTCGATTGCGGCTTTCAGATCGTCCCGCTTGAAAACGATCTCGTTCAGCAGATCGTCCAGTCCCTTTTCGCCACCCCGCTGCAAAACAAGCGCGAAGGCATCCGCGAGTTCCGGTTCGTTGCGTGTCCCGAGCAGCAATTCGCGCCGTGCCTGCGCGAGAAGCGCGGTCGCGGCCTGCCCTTCCAGCAGCTCGAAATGGCCGGCAATATTGGCTTCAAGCGGAAACTGATGCAGCAGCGCTTCGCAAAATGCGTGAATGGTTTGGATTTTCAGGCCGCCCGGCGTTTCAAGCGCCTGCGCAAACAGGCGGCGTGCGCGGCGCACAGTGGCGGAATTCGCATAGCCCTCAATGCTGATGATTTCAGCCGCCAGTTGCTCATCATCCAACATCGTCCAGCGGCCGAGGTCACGAAAAATCCGGTTCGCCATATTGGCGGCGGCGGCCTTCGTATAGGTCAGGCAAAGGATGCGCGACGGTTCGGTGCCGGATAACAACAACCGCACCACGCGTTGCGAAAGCACATGGGTTTTGCCGGACCCGGCATGCGCCGACACCCAAACCGAATTGCGTGGGTCCGATGCGAGTTTCTGGCTCTGCTGCGTATCTTCGGGAACGATGAAGCGTGCGCTCATTCCTCGCCACCCTCGCCAGAATCCGCCCCGGCGGACCATTCCAACACACGTGCCAGATGATCGTAATATCCGCTGACTTCCGTTTCCCGGAAAGGAAGCGCGCGAGAAAGATAGCCGGCTTTCTGATTTGCGTAATGAAGGATCAGTTCCTCCAGGCGCCCCCAGGCATCTTCCGCCAGATCGGGTGCCGAGCGTAGCGAAGCATTGGCACCTTTGATTTCAAGGATCGATTCCGGATCCACCGCGCCATTTGGCTTGAGGCGCACATAAGCCAGTTCCGCCGGCTCCGCCTTGCCGATATCCAGGAACGCGCCTCGCCGCAGCAAAGCGGCTTCCAGCGGCAATTGCGGAGCAATCAGCATATGCGCCTGTCGCTTGGAAGGTGACGAGCCGGTTTTGTAGTCCAGTATGTCGGCCATTCCGCCCGGCAGGCAGTCGATCCGGTCAGCCCGTCCGCCAAGCGTCACGCCCGTATTGCCGACTGCGGTGGCCTGCGCCTTCAACTCGGAATGGCGCGCCGGGTTCTTGTTTGCCTGTTCCTTTTCCCAGCCAATGATATTGGCCGCAATCGCTTCGAAACGTGGCCACCACACGACATCGAGATCTTCGGGCAATTGTGCCTCGTCGAAGCAGATACGGCCAATTTCAATCAACTTTTCCAATGCGAGCGGTGCATGAGGTTCGATCTTTGATGCCGTGAACCTGTGCAGGATCTCATGGAAGAGATTGCCACGCTCGGCCACGCTCGGGTCGCGCAGCACCCCGTCCAGTGGGTTGAGCTTCAGGATCCTGCGCGCATAGATCGCGTAAGGGTCGCGACGCAGCGTTTCGATCTCGGTGACGGAAAAATGCGTCGGTCGCGCAGCCAAAGGTGGCGTCGGGCTCGGGCGGGGCGCAAACGGCACGTCATGGCGCTCGTCCAGCGCATTGGCCCAGCCCAGCAGCACCGCGCCACGCGCCCGACAGGTCTTTGTGATGTCGGGCCCCAGAAACGTCATCAGCCGCTGCATCCAGCGCGACGGAACAGCCGGCGCATCGCCCGCGCGGGCCGAGCGCGACAGGATCACATGCTCGCCGCCCAGCGCCATGCTGAAATCATGTGCAGCCTGCCCGATGCGCCGTTCCGGTGGCTCAAGCGACAAGCCGCTTTTCATCCCCCGCGACAGGAACCTGTCTGGTTCGGCGCGGCGCGGCCAAGTGCCTTCATTGAGCGCGCCGACAACAAGCAGGTCGACATTCTGCAACCGGGCTTCCAATGCACCCCAGATCGAAATGCGCCCATCGCCAGCTGTCGAAGGCTTCACGGATTCAGGCGCAATCAACGCATCCAGCACACCCGGCCATTCAGCCGGATGGATGTCGTACACGGCCTCGCTGCCAATCAAAGCGCGCAGGAATTCGGCAAGTCCCGCGCCGGCATCACCGGCATAAAGCTCACTGAGCGAACCATCCGCCGAGCGTCCCAGAGCTTCCAGCGCTTCGACGCAGATGCGCGCCGCTTCCTGTGTTCCGAACTGCGTCGTGGTGCGGAGCGCCACCAGCGGCGCAATCGCGGCGTGGAGACATTCGAGCACCTTGCGGGCAGTTTCCATCTGCTCGTCGCCGACCCGCTTCCACCAGAACGGTTTGCGCTCATCCGCTTCGATCCTTTCGTGCCGCTCTTCAAACAGCTGCGAAAGCGTCGCGATATTCGGCCGCCCGGTCCCGCCGCGCAGTGCCACAAGTTCAATCATCTCGGCGGCGTGGCGCACGGTTGTCCGGTCCAGTCCGAGCGACAAGAGCGGATGCTTCAGCAGCGACAGAATGGCGATCGGGTCGCCGGGGGAAAACACGGCGCGAACGGCTTGCAACAGCAGGGTCGCCGGCGGCGTCTTGTACAGGGGCGTGCCGCCGGAATCATCTGCCACGATGCCGAAGCGCCGCAATTCCGAACTCACCCGGCGCGCCAGCGTCCGGTCGCCCGTCACCAGTGCGGCCGTCTTGCCCGGTTCCTCCACGGCCTGGCGCAGGGCAACCGCGATCGCCAGCGCTTCATCGCGTTCCGTCGGCGCATCGATCAGCGTTACACCGGCGAAAGCCTGCTCGAGATCAGCAGCGCTGTAATTCCTGCGATGTTCAGCCCAGGCGTCGGTCGTGTCCGCTGGCCGCAAAGCCTCCGACAAGGCCCGGATCCGCAGTGTCCGATACGGGTCTGCCTCGCCCAATGCCTCGACATCGCCACGCAACACGCCAAGCCGGGCAATCAGCTTGCGCAGCTGGTATTGCGGGTGGCCGAATACCGACAAGTCATCCTGCGCGCGACCGACCGCATTCCAGGCCTCATCGTCCAGCGTCTGGTCGAGGCCAGGCAGCACGACGGCACCTTGCGGCAAGCGCGCAATCACGCTGAGCAAACTTGCCGTGGAAGGGATCGAACCGGTGGACCCTGCAACGATCACCGGGCCGGGAGGTGGATTACGCTTAAACCGCTCCGCTTCCGCCAGAACCAGCGCATTGCGATGCGCTGCCGGGTTGGAGCGTTTCAGTTCGGCCAGCATTGCCGGCCATTGCTCGGAAACGATCGAAAGAAATGCCAGCGTCACCTGCCACCAATTGGCAAGCCCTTCCGGCACCAGATCGCCGAGCTTCGACCAACTCGCCCCTTCCGTCTCGATCTCGTCCATCAGCTCGGTCAGGTCGCGTGCCAGCCACAGCGCATCGGCAGAAGATGCCGGCACGACGACATCTTCGCCATAGAGTGCCGCCAGATGCCCCGGCAGGCGTTCGATCCAGAGCCTGACCAGTGGAGCCAGGTGCAGCAACCGGTCGAGTGCCGCGACAGGCGAGTCGAGATCAATGCTCTGTGCATCCATCCCTTCAAACAGGACCCGGTCTTCCTCGAATTCACCGAGTGGGCGGATGGTCGGCAGGATCGCCGCGCGTCCCTCGCCCATTTCCACAAACAGCGAGCGCAATTCGCGCGCCGCGCGCCGCGTCGGCACAAAGATCGTGGTGGCGGAAAGTGCGAGCGGATCGTCCGGGCTCCAACCCGTTTCGCCATGAAACCGGCCGCTGCGCACCGCATGCACCAGTGTCGGCAGGAAAGGCAGCCCGGCGGGAATGGTGAAGACGCGCGGCTCGCCTGCGCGCCCGCTCATCCCGAAATCCCCGCCGCAGCAACAGCGGCTTCTGCGGGCGCGATGGCGTCCGGCGTACCGACCGTGATCCAATGTCCCCGCATCGCCATACCGTAAAGCCGCCCTTGGGCGATCGCACGGTCGAAATAGGTGTTGAGCGAATGTGGAACGGGCTCGGCACCCTCAAAAATACGCGGATGCACGATGCCCGCACCGGCATAGATCAACCCGTCCGGATCGCCCTTTGCACGCACCAGGCGGCCATCTTGTTCAATCCGAAAATCCGTCCTTTCGGAATGCCCGGTGGCATCTTCCGGCGCTGCCAGCATAAGCAGGATATCCATCTGATCATCGTCCCACATCGCAGCCATGCGCGACAGGCTGGGCGGCCCGTCATCCAGCCAGAACGTGTCGGCATTCAGGATATAAAAGGGCTTGGCACCGAGCGCAGGCAGCGCCTTGACGATCCCGCCGGCTGAATCCAGCAACAGGTCGCGCTCGTCGGAAATCTCGACAACTGGCGTCTTGCGCGTGCTCACATGGCTTATGATCTGGTGCGGCAGATAGTGAATATTGGCCACTGCCCGCTGCACGCCTGCCTCGGCCAGCGCATCCAGCCCCCAATCGAGCAGCGTTTTACCGGCGATTTCGACCAGCGGCTTGGGGATCTTATCGGTGATCGGGCGCATCCGCTTGCCGAGGCCCGCGGCCAGCACCATCGCAGTTTTTGGCCCGTCAGGCTGCATCCCGCCCACCCAGAAGGCCGGTTTCGTCCACGAACCGCCGCACCGGCGCCAAAGCCGGATGCGCAATCGCGCGGGTGAAATAATCGCGAATGCGCGGCAAATGCTTGAGATATACCGGCTTGCCGTCGCGCTCGTTCAGGCGCACGAAAATACCAAGGATCTTCGCATTTCGCTGGGCTGCCATGATCGCATAAGCGCGTTCGAACCCTTCCACGTCAAACGCGCCCTGCGCCAGCCGCGCATCGACATAGGCCTGCTTGACCGAAGCTTCGAGCGCGGGCTCGATCGTCACCCGTGCATCCATCGCAAGCGAGGCGACGTCATAAGCGGAAGGCCCGATCAGCGCGTCCTGAAAATCGATGACGCCGATCCGGTCAAGCCCTGCTTCTTCCGGTCGCCAGATCAGGTTGGGCGAATGATAATCGCGGATCACGAGATGCTTTTCCGCGGGTGCGAGACTGTCAAATACCTCGCTCCAGGCTGCCCCATAAGCGCGGCGCAACGCGTCAGACGGCTTTTCGCCTGTCGCATAAGGCAGGTACCAGTCGATCAGAAGCTCGGTCTCGATCCCCATGGCCCCGCGATCATAATGCGGCACGACGTAGGTCTCTCCCCCAACCGGCAATGTGTCGGGAAATGGCTTCACGTGAAACGCTGCAAGAATTTCCGCAGCGAGGCGATAGCGGCTCTCCACCGGTCGTCCATCGTCGAGGAAATTGTCGCCGCCCAGATGCTCGATCAACAACAGGCCCTGGTCGAGGTCGCTCGCATAAATAGCCGGCGCTGCAAGGCCACGTTCCAGCAATGCATGGCATACCGCCACGAAGGGCGTCACGCTTTCGGCGAGATGCGCAATCTGGCTATAGGGCTTGCCATCGCGGATCGGCGGCCCGTCCGGTCGCTTCGGTGCATCCATCAGGATGCGAATGGGCTGGTCCGTGTCGGCAATCGTCTCATAGGCCCGCGTCGACGCATCGCCGAACATGAACTGCCGCCGTGCTTCACCCTGTCCGGCATCACGCAAGAAGCTGCGGATCGCCAGCGTCCGGCGGATGCGCGCAAGACCGGCTTCCGGGCCTGAAAACCGCAGGCTGCGTCCTTCGCCCGAATGCGTGATCGTCACGTCGATCGGTGGTCCCGGCAGATTGCTTTCGGCGCGCTGCGGCCATTCCACCAGCACGACACCGCGGTTTGCCGCTTCCTCCAGCCCCAGCTCGTCCAGCTCTTCCGGCGCACCGATCCGGTAGAGATCGCAATGCAGAACAGGGATGCGCGCGTCATAGTCCTGCACGAGCGTGAAAGTCGGGCTTGGGACATCAAGGTCCGGATCATCCGCCAAAGCGCGGATCAGCGCCCGCGCCAGCGTGGATTTGCCGGCCCCCAGATCGCCTTCAAGCGCCAGCACGTCGCCTGGCTTCACCACCATTGCGAGATCGGCTCCAAGCTGCTGCATCGCAGCCTCGCCATCCACCTGCACCACAACAGGATTACTCACTCGGCTGCCTCACGAAGGCCGGTTGGCTGGTTGGGAAAGCGGCAGATCACGGTCGTCCCGCGTCCGCGTCCGGTCTGGATGTCGATCTCGCCGCCATGCAGCTCGACAAAGCTTTTGACGATCGAAAGACCGAGGCCAGCACCACGGCGGCGGCCGCCATTGGCGCGCGGTTCAAAACGGCGGAAGACAGTTTCAAGCACATCATCCGGCATGCCCGGGCCGTCATCATGCACGGTGAAGACCGTGCCATCATGCGTTTCCTGGCAAACCAGCGTCACCGTCGAGCCTTCCGGTGCGAAATTGCCCGCATTGCTCAGCAGATTGACGAGGATCTGCGTGATCCGGTGCTCATCGGCAAAGAATGTGCGCGGCGCGTTGGACAGGTCGGTGCGCAGGGCAATCCCGTGTTCGCGCAGCCGCTCTTCCACGAGTTCGCCTGCCGCTTTCACGGTTTCCGCAACTGGCACTTCGGCGATTTCCAGCGCCACCATGCCCGCATCCACCGTTGCCAGATCGAGAATGTCGTTGACGATGTTGAGCAGCACCGAGGATGACGAACCGATATGGTCGAGATAATCGCGCTGGCGTTCGGTCAGCGGCCCGGTTCCCGGCTGCGCCAGAAGATCGGTGAAGCCGATAATATTGGTCAGCGGCGAGCGCAATTCATAGGAAACATGCTGCACGAAGTCGTTCTTGAGCTGCTCGGAGCGCAGCAGCGCCTCGTTCTTTTCCTTCAGCGCGCGCTCGATATTGGCGCTGTCGGTGATGTCCACGAAAGTGATCATCGCCTGCCCGTTCGGCAAATGGATCAGCGCGTGGCGCAGGATCTTGCCCGACACGAGCTCGACCTGCCCATGCCGGTCGCGCCGTTCTTCATCAAAGCCGGTGACCGAAGCCACGAAATCATTCCAGGGATTGAAGCTCGTGCGTTCGCGCGCGGCATCGCGCAGCGCTGCAATATGCGCGCCCTGTGCGGCCAGGCCTTCCGGAAAATCCCATAATTGATGAAAGGCCGGGTTGGACAAGCGCACGCGCCCATCGGGGCCAAATACGGCAACGCCTTCGGCCAGGTTGTCCAGCGTTTCGCCCTGCACCCGCACCGCCGTGCGATAACGGCTTTCGAGGTCGATCTTTTCCGTCAAATTCTCGAAAACAAAGGTCACGCCGCCTTGCGGCTGTGGTGTTCCGACAACCCGCAAAGTGCGTCCGTCCGGCAGATACCACTGGTCAGCCGTTGGCTCGACAGCACGGTAAGCGGCAAGCGCGTTTTCCTTCCAGCGGCGCCATTCCGGCTGTTCGGCAAGCTTGCCCTCCGAGCGCAGCCGATCGAGCATCAGCGCATGTTCCGGCGCACTTTCAAGGAAGCCGAGATCAAGATCCCACAAGCGCTGGAACGCCTGGTTGAAAAAGCGCAGCTTCTGCTCGGCATCGAAGATGGCGATCGCCGTGTTGATCTGGTCGAGCGTATCGGTCTGGCTTTTCACGGTGCGCTGGTATTCGGCGCGCAGTGCTTCAATATCGCTCACATCGCAGGCGAGGCCCGCCGAAAAGGCTTCCGTTGCCGCATCGGTTACCGCAACCATGCGCCGGTCGCCCTTGATGACGGTCGAAACGGTCTGCGTGAAGGGCCGCCCCTGCGCGGTTTCATGCGTGATCGAGGCGCGCACGGCCGTGCCGAGCAGCTCGCAATCATTGCGGACGGCACTTGCGGCATCGGGTGCGTCGACAGCCTGCGCGTAAGCGCGGTTCACCCAGGAAAGTCGGCCCTTGGCGTCGCGCAGCCAGAACGGCAATTCGAGTGCATCGAGCAATTTCACGAGGGCCGCGCGCTCTTCTTCGAGGCGCTGATGATCGAGGCGCAGGGCCGCATGTTTGCGCTGGGCCTGCGAAAGCGAGGAAAAGCGCATCAAGGCGAGGCTGGGCGAGCGGCGGCCCTGCACTTCCAGAAGCGCGCCATTTTCCGTTTCAACGGTCAGGTCAAAAGGTGTCGCGTGATCGCGCAACTGCGTCACGGCCGCATCGAGCGAGGCTGCGGAGCGCGGTGCCAGCCAGCGGCCAAAAGCCAGAAACGCAGCCCGGTCGTCCGGCGCCCCCGCATCGGCCGACAAAGCGCCGATCAGGTCCGGACGTTGTCCTTCGCCGTCCCACACGACGATGCGCTGGTCGCGCGTATTGATAAGCGCATCGCTGCGCTGGCATTGCGCGCTCAGCTCGGCAACGCGACGGCGCAGCTCGACATTCTCGGCGGCCGTGTTCTTGCGTTCGCGGATCACGAAGACGGCAAGGAACATCGCGGTGAACAGGATGCCGAGCACGATGGCGAGCTGGATCACGTCGGGAGTGGAAACCGCAAATCCCTTTGCGTCGGCAGGCTGCGCGAGTGCGGGAACGCGCGCGCAAAGGGCAAGTGCCGCCGTGCCGGCTGTTATGGCTGCGAACCGGCGAATGCGCGTCATGGCTTTTCCAACCGGGCCGCCCCGCGTTGAACTGCTGCATTCACATGTGCCCGCCTGAAGCGGGTCGTTCGATGGCATGTCTTGTAACCCTCTCGCCGCCTGCCAAGACCGCCTGGCTGCAATATCGGAGGGCTTGATCGCCCGTCCCAGCGTCCGACATCGCGAATCAGGACACTGTACAGACATCACGAATCAGCGGGAAGAATCCGAAGGCGAAAAAGTGAGGCCCGGCGAAAAGTCAATCACCGGACCTCAATATGTTGTGGCTATGCGCCAATCACATCAATAGCGGTAGTGTTCAGGCTTGTACGGACCTTGCGGCGTCACACCGATATAGGCTGCCTGTTCGTCCGACAGGGTGGTCAGCTTCGCACCCAGGCGGTCGAGATGCAGCCGCGCGACCTTCTCATCGAGATGCTTGGGCAGCGTGTAGACCTTGTTTTCGTACTCCGAACCACGGTTCCAGAGCTCGATCTGGGCCAAAACCTGATTGGTGAAGGAGGCCGACATCACGAAGCTCGGATGGCCGGTCGCATTGCCGAGATTGAGCAGGCGGCCTTCGGAAAGCAGGATCATGCGCTTGCCGTCCGGGAACTCGATGAGGTCGACCTGCGGCTTCACATTGGTCCATTTCAGGTTGCGCAGGGCGGCCACCTGAATCTCGTTGTCGAAATGGCCGATATTGCCGACGATCACCATGTCCTTCATGGCGCGCATGTGATCGAGCTGGATCACATCCTTGTTGCCGGTGGTCGTCACCACGATGTCTGCCGTGGGGGCGGCATCTTCCAGCGTCACGACTTCAAAACCGTCCATCGCCGCCTGAAGCGCGCAAATCGGATCGACTTCGGTGACCTTCACACGGGCGCCTGCGCCGCGCAGCGAAGCAGCCGATCCCTTGCCGACATCGCCATAACCACACACGACAGCAACCTTGCCGGCCATCATCACGTCGGTGCCGCGGCGAATACCGTCGACCAGCGATTCCTTGCAGCCATATTTGTTGTCAAACTTCGACTTCGTCACCGAGTCGTTGACATTGATGGCGGGGAAAGGCAGCAGGCCGGCCTTTTGCAGCTGGTAAAGGCGGTTCACGCCCGTCGTGGTTTCCTCGCTGACGCCCTTGATCGCATCGCGGGTGCACGTGAAGAAACCAGGCGTCTCGGCCATGCGCTTCTTGATCTGCGCAAAGAGGATTTCCTCTTCCTCGTTGCCGGGTCTCGACAAGACGTCCTCGCCAGCCTCTGCGCGCGCGCCGATCAAAATATACATGGAAGCGTCGCCGCCATCATCGAGGATGAGGTTGGTGGGCTCGCCATCCGGCCATTGGAATATCTGGTCGGTATAGCGCCAATAGTCCTCGAGCGTCTCGCCCTTGATCGCGAAAACCGGCGTGCCGCCTGCAGCAATCGCCGCGGCTGCGTGGTCCTGCGTCGAAAAGATATTGCAGGACGCCCAGCGCAGATCGGCGCCGACGGCCTTCAGCGTTTCGATCAGGACCGCAGTCTGGATCGTCATGTGGAGCGAGCCGGAAATCCGCGCGCCCTTCAAAGGCTGGGATGGGCCGAATTCCTCGCGCGTGGCCATCAGGCCCGGCATTTCGGTTTCAGCGATTTCGATTTCCTTGCGACCCCAGTCGGCAAGGTTGATGTCGGCAATGACGTAATCGGTCATTCGGGCGTCCTCGGATGCGTGGACGGCGCGATGCGGGGTCATGCCGCTGCGCCCATGATCCTGCTCTCCTATCAGAGCGACGCACGCGCGACAACCAGATATAAAGAAAGGTTTATGTCCTTATAAGGCGCATCCGGCTAATGTTCTTCGCCAAAGCGATCCGCCACCAGCGCTTCGAGAGCCGTCACCACATCCTCGGCCTGATTGCCCTTGGCGCTGACCCGGATCGAGCATCCGGGGCTTGCGGCCAGCATCATCAATCCCATGATGGAGGTGCCGCCGACGCTGACGCCATCCTTTTCCACGCGCACATCCGCATCATAGCCGCCTGCAACCTGCACGAATTTTGCTGATGCCCGGGCGTGAAGGCCTCGCTGGTTGACGATGGTCAATTCGCGCGAAACGGCGGCGGAATGCTTTGAATTCATTTACACGTCAGAAGTTGGCTGGCCACATTGATGTATTTTCGGCCCGCCATCTGCGCATAATCCAGCGCTTGCGTCATCGGATGGGTGACACGCACGCTGGTGAGCTTGATGAGCATAGGCAGGTTCATGCCGGCGATGACTTCCACCTTTCCCGGTTCCATCACGGAGATCGCGAGATTGGACGGTGTCCCGCCGAACATGTCGGTCAGGATGATGACGCCGGTGCCGCTATCGACATCGGCGATGGCGTCCACAATATCCTGACGGCGCTGTTCCATATTGTCGTCCGCGCCGATGCACACAGTCGCCAGCTGGGTTTGCCCCCCAACGACATGCTCAACGGCAAGGCGAAATTCTTCGGCCAGGCGACCATGCGTCACCAGCACGAGTCCGATCATTCTAGAGCGACTCCCGTCACGTTCAGCGCATCCCTGCCAAACAGCAGCTGTTCGCAGATGCGGAACGGCAATCTCGTTGAGGCCTTCTGGCTTGACAAGGCTTTATCTGCACTTTTGTCGGTCACAATGCCGCAGTTTGCGCCGAATTTGCGAAAATTCCAAGCAAATCCGGCGAAACGAGGATTCTTTGCAACGCTGCTGTTACACTCACGATATTGCGTTGCGAAAGTTTCAGACGCGCAACGCGGAGCCCCTCGATCGAGATTTGGTCAGGCGCGACCATGCGCCCAAGCATCTGCGCAGGCTCAAGATCGATCACAAGATCGATACAACAAGCCGGTTCATGCGCGATGGGAAGAGGCCCCATGGGTGCGATCTCGATCAACCCTGCCAAAGCCGTCGGAACATGCGCGACCAGTCGTCCGTGACGGGCAACAAGCCACACCTGATCGTCCGCCACCAACCTCGCGAAAATTCCAAACGCGCTGGTTTGCGCGATCAGCGAATGTGCAAGACTGCTTTTGCCCGCGCCGCTGGGCCCGCGGATCAAAATTCCGCGATCGCCGATCACCACAACCGTTGCATGATGATTGTTGCGCGCAAATTCCGGCACGGCAGCTTTAACCTTCTGCCGGCAGATCGACGATAAAGCGTGCACCGGCATAATTCCCAGGCTCCGGCCCTTCGATATTTTCGGCGCTCAACGTTCCGCCATGCGCTTCCACGATCTGACGACTGATCGACAGGCCGAGCCCGGAATTCTGGCCGAATGCCTCGCTGGATGGGCGATCGGTGTAAAACCGCTCGAAGATGCGGTCGATATCGTCGATGAGGATACCCGGCCCATTGTCTGAAACGGTCACCACGCAGCGCTTGCCCTCGCGCGCCAGGGTCACGTCGATGGCCCCTGTATCTTCGGGAACGAAGGACCGCGCATTCTCGATCAGATTGGTCAGCACCTGTCCCAGCCGCAGATCATGGCCGACGACCTGATAGGTTTTCGCGCCATTTTGCGGCTTTTCGGCCTTGAAGCGGATGGATACCCGTTTCTTGTGGTGACCAGGCTCGGCCGAAACGGAAACAATGTCACCGATCAGCTTGTTGAGATCCACCCTGGCGGCATCTTCGCGCGCCAGTTCGGCGTCGAGACGCGAAGCATCCGAAATATCCGTGATCAGCCGGTCGAGGCGTCGCACATCATGCTGGATGATTTCCATCAGCCGATCCCGCGCTTCCGGTTTTTTGGCAAGCGGCAGTGTTTCCACCGCGCTTCGCAGCGAAGTCAGCGGGTTTTTCAGCTCATGCGCCACATCGGCGGCGAAGCTTTCGATGGCCTCGATGCGGGCATAAAGCGCATTGGTCATGTCACGCACGGCGATCGACAGATTGCCGATCTCGTCACCGCGGTCGGAGAAGTCGGGGATTTCCTCGCGCGTCGATGATCCGCGCCGCACCCGCACCGCCGCGGCTGCCAGACGTCGCAGCGGCTGTGCGATCGTGGATGCAAGCAACATGGACAAGATCGCGACAACAAGGGCGGCCACGCCGAACACGCGATAAATCGCCTTGCGCTCGTCAGCCACGATATTGTCGATGTCGTTGCCCTGGGTCGACAACATCAAGACACCGAGCACGGCGCGGAATCGCTGTACCGGCACGGCTACCGAAACGATCAGTTCACCTTGATCGCCGCGCCGGACGATCGTCGACGGGCTGCCGGTCAAGGCGGTCATGACTTCAGGAAAGGCAGTGCCGCTGCCACCGGGCGTTTCCTTGTAAACGGGGATGCCCTGATCCTGAAACAGCCCCAGTACATAGTTTTCGGCACGCTGAAACCAGCTCGGCTCGACGCCGACCGGCGGCAGGCTGTAGCGCAGGATTTGCCCACGGGAATATAACCGGCTGGAATCCAGCAGAAGGTTGGCGTCGCCATCATAAATGCGGGCGCGGGTCTTGGTGGGCGAAATCAGCCGGCGTAAAAGCGGTGCCACCTGTTCCGGATTGATCGGAAATGCCAGGCTGTCCAGCTGGTCAGAGCTTGGCGCAACACTTTCGCCGGCCTGCAATTCCAACAACGCCTCGGGATCGATCGAGATCGAATCCGTTTCAACCGTAGCGGAAGCCGCAATCGCGCTGGCGATGATCTCGCCCTGTGTCATCAGGCTTTCGACCTTGGCGTCGATCAGCCCGTCGCGGAACTGATTGAGATAGGAAATACCGACAACCAGTACCCCCAGCGCCGCCAGATTGAGGATCAGGATGCGGCGCGTCAGGCTGGAAAAGACGTAATGGCCGAGAAAGCGTTGCAGGGTCCGGTTGAAACGGCCCAAAGCAATGCGCAAGCGCCGGCGCGGCTGGCTGCGTGCGCCGCCGGCCGGCTTGACGAAACCGGTTCTCGGCTCGTCGAGTTGCGTCATTGCGGAACCCCGCTCGGCATTAAGCTTCTTTGAAGCGATATCCGACGCCATAAAGCGTTTCGATCATCTCGAAATCGTCATCGACCTGCTTGAACTTCTTGCGCAGCCGCTTGATGTGGCTGTCGATCGTGCGATCATCGACATAAACCTGCTCATCATAGGCCGAATCCATCAGCGCGTCGCGGCTTTTCACCACGCCCGGTCGTTGCGCCAGCGAATGCAGGATCAAGAATTCGGTCACCGTCAACGTCACCGGCTCGCCCTTCCAGGTGCAGGTGTGGCGTTCCTGGTCCATTACGAGCTGGCCACGTTCCAGCGAACGAGCAGTCTTTTCCGGCGATTTGGTGGTGTCGCGGGCGCTGGCCCGACGCAACACGGCGCGGACACGTTCCACCAGAAGGCGTTGCGAGAAGGGTTTGCGAATGAAATCATCCGCGCCCATCTTCAAACCGAACAATTCGTCGATCTCGTCATCCTTGGATGTCAGGAAGATCACCGGCAGGTCGCTTTTCTGGCGCAAGCGCCGCAAAAGCTCCATGCCGTCCATGCGCGGCATCTTGATATCGAAGATCGCGAGGTTCGGCGGGCGCGCGGCCAGACCTTCAAGCGCGGATGCGCCATCGGTATAGGTCTCGACCCGGTACCCTTCCGACTCCAGTGCGATCGACACGGAGGTCAGGATGTTGCGGTCGTCGTCGACCAAAGCGATCGTAGCCATCTCCGGCTCCTTCATTGCCCAGAATGTCCCTTTCCAGTCGCGGATGGCGCGCTGTCTGAAGGACAAACTAGGTACAAAATGTGGCACTGTTCCTTTCCCGTAACGGCTTGGGGCGTCTCACGCAAGCCGAGCGCAGTTTTGCAACCTCCGGGCAAGCGCTGCGTGCCCGCCTCCGGCAAAGAACGGGATTCCACCCATTACAACCGATTTAGCAAGTTTTTAAAATTTTTAAATCGATTAATGATTTGATATTATTGTCTTTTTCTGTTGTCAGGTCAAAACGGAGCCCGTCGGCTCCCTTTTCCCATACCGGCGCTTTGGAGGCGTAATGAACGAGACCGGCACGCGCAATCCGCAACATGGCCTTGAAGAAAGCGGGCTGCGGAGCCCCGGCCACGTATTTTTTAATCTCGGCCCTGCCGAACTGGCCGAGCTGGCCATTCAGCGTAGCGAAGCGCGATTTTCGGCGCATGGCGCTCTTGTGGCGGATACCGGCGAACACACCGGCCGCTCGCCAAAGGACAAGTTCGTGGTCCGCGACAGCGCGACAGAAGACAATGTCTGGTGGGACAACAACAAGGGCATCAGTCGCGAACAGTTCGAACTGCTGCATGCTGATTTCCTGAAGCATGCGGAAGGCATGGATCTTTTCGTGCAGGATCTGGTTGGCGGCGCAGATGCCGTTCATCGCCTGCCCACCCGCGTGATCACCGAATATGCCTGGCATTCGATGTTCATCCGCAATCTTCTGATCCGGCCGGACGCGTCCGAGCTCGAAAGCTTCGTGCCAAAGATGACGATCATCGACCTGCCGTCCTTCCGCGCCGGTCCCGCGCGGCACGGCACGCGCACCGAAACCGTCATCGCGGTCGATTTCACCAACATGATCGTGCTGATCGGCGGCACGTCCTATGCGGGCGAAATGAAGAAATCGGTTTTCACCGCGCTCAACTATCTGCTGCCTGAAAAGGGCGTCATGCCGATGCATTGCTCGGCCAATGAAAGCCATGAAGGCGAAACCGCCGTGTTCTTCGGCCTGTCGGGAACCGGCAAAACGACATTGTCTGCCGATCCGTCGCGCATCCTCATCGGCGATGACGAGCATGGCTGGGGTCCGGAAGGCGTCTTCAACTTCGAAGGCGGCTGCTATGCCAAGACCATTCGCCTGTCGGCCGAAGCCGAGCCGGAAATCTTCGCGACCACGCGTCGCTTCGGCACGGTGCTCGAAAATGTCGTGCTGGACCAAAGCCGCGTTCCGGATTTCGATGACGGATCGCGCACGGAAAACACGCGCTGCGCTTATCCGCTCGATTTCATCCCGAATGCGAGCGCTACGGGCCGCGCCCATCATCCGAAGAACATCATCATGTTGACG
>JAFAGL010000311.1 GCA_023422735.1 Pseudomonadota bacterium | reverse complement strand
GTTAGGAAGATCCATGAAGCTTCAAACCTTCGGCGAACCGGTTGCGGTGCTGGTCGGTCTTGGTTTTGTCAGACCGGTCGTGAATGTGATGGCGGCCTACCAGATGATGTCGGAATGGCCCACCGCTCGAAGCGACCTTAGCGCACTGAATGGCTTGAAGGTCTGCCGCGACGCTTTGAACGGCACGGCCTCGGTGTCCGAAGCACGACAAGCATTCATCGAATTCGCTGCAAAGTCCGGCATCTTGATGGAAGCGGTTGATGCCAAAATCCAGCCAAGCGGTGCACATCGTCACACCGATCGACCCAACTGAGTGAGATAAGTCAGTGAGTTGCGACAATTTCGCTCAATAATAATGCAATGTTTTTTCTTGCGCATATAGAGGGCAAGTTCTACATCGTTTCTATCGGTTGTTCGACCTCCTCCCCGAACGATCGACTAAAAATAAGCGCCCGCCGGACCTCCTCCCCCGGTGGGCGTTTTGTTTTGCCGATGACGCCATTCCGGTCAGCCAGATTCCAGTTTGTTTCGTCTTGACGAGCTTCTTCGAATGTCTTGTCAGCGGTCTCAAAAGACTTGACGTTCTTCCCGTGGGCGGATGTTAAGACTTTTTTTCCCAAGATTATTTAAGACTTTGCAAGAATTGGGTGGAGTGGGATCACGTCGCGATGTTCGACGGTAAAAAGAATGGGACCAGAAGCACGGACGCCGTCAAACGACGGTCTTCGCTGTTGTCGATCCGCCCCCCGCTGGCTTCATCCGGGGCGCAATGGCTCAATGAACCGCAAAAAACCGAGCGTTCTGAAGAACGCTTGAGTCGTCAGTCAATTTCGCAGCCAATGGCCAAAGTTGAACGCGAGCCTGTTTTTGCGAAAGCTGTCTCAGCCAGAGGCGATGATGTGCGATCGCCTGCCGAGGAAACAATCAGGAAAAGTTCGGTCTTCGGATCCTGGCGCAAGCGGCTTGACGATCGCCGGACGGCGCGCAAGGAAGCGAGTCGAAAGCCCGTTTCGATCAAAGAACCAGAGATTTCAGAGACCCGGGAAATCCCGGCTTCGCATCGCACGGTTCTCGTCAGCAATGACGGATGGCAACCTTTGATCGATCCCGGCGTCGTCTTCAAAGGCATAGGACGCTCGCGGCTTTCGATCACTTTATGCACGCTGATCGGCGCTTCACTTGGTGTTTTGATGGCACTCAACACGCCACGAATGTATGAGGCTGCGACCGATCTGCTGATCGATCCACGAAATCTTCAGATCGTTGATCGCGAGCTTAGCCAATCAGGTCTTTCATCGGATGCAGCGCTTGCTTTGATCCAGAACCAGATGCGGATCATCACCTCCGGCAATGTCTTGTCCCGGGTCGTCGATAGCCTCAAGCTGGAACAGGATCCCGAGTTCAACGGCCGAAATAGCGGCGTTGATTTGAACCCAGTGAACTGGTTGAGAACGGCCTTCAGTCAATCCGGCGCATCGAACCCGGCAATTGGACGGGCGATAACCATCGACAATCTGTCCCGCCATATTTCAGTCATGCGGGATACGAGTACGTTCGTCGTCACGATCTGGGCTTCGGCTCAGGATTCAGAAAAGGCGGCCGACATCGCCAACGCGATGTCCACTGCCTATCTCGAAACAAGTGCACAGTTTCAGGCGGAGATTGCGGGCCGCGCAACCGATGAACTGACCTCCCGTCTTGATGCTTTGCGCGAACAAGTGGAGGAGGCAGAGCGCGAGGTCGAGGCATTCAAGGCGCAGAATGGAATTATCGACGCGCAAGGACGCCTGATCACCGATGAAGAAATCCTGCGCCTCAATGATCAGCTTTCAGTGGCCCGCGCCCGCACGGCAGAGCTGACGGCAAGAGCGGCGTCAGCAGGCTCGTTGAACGTCGATGCCGTTGTCGGCGGCTCCTTGCCGGAACAGGTCAATTCTCCCGTTTTGGGACAATTGCGCGCGCAATATGCGGCCCTCAAGCAGGAAGCCGACCGCCTCGCGGTTCGGCTGGGACCGCGACACCCCCAGCGTTTGGCCGCCGAAGCGCAACTTCAGGGGTCTCGGGAGCAGATTGCGGGAGAGCTTCAACGCATCACCAATTCTCTCCAGATCGAACTGACGCGCGCCAGACAGCTCGAAACCGAGCTTTCTTCGCGTCTGGATGACCTGAAAACGCGGCAAGGCGATCTGAGCCGTGAGCGCGTCACCCTGCGCGAATTGGAACGCGATGCTGCTTCCAAACGCTCTGTTTATGAGGCTTTTTTGTTGCGCAGCCGGGAAACGGGTGAACAACGCAACATTAATACGGCGAATATCAGCGTGATCTCCCCGGCCACGCCACCGTTGAAGCCAAGCGGGCTGTCGCGTGTTCGCATCGTGATGGTCGGGATGATCCTTGGCCTTTTTGTCGGGCTCGGCATCGCGCTTCTGCGGGGCGCCTGGGATAGTTTGCGCCAATCACGTATGCACAGGCACAACCTCGCGGAAGCAATTGCACACGACAATGATGCGGATCGTCCGTCAGGCGCGAATAGCTGGTCTTCCGGTGGACCTTATCGACCCTATGCTTACCCGCAGCCCGGATCGTCCAGAAATACGGAAGAGATCCGTGAAAGTCTCCGTGAACTCAAGCAGGCTGTTGAGGACCTGCGCGTGAAGCGTTTCTGACCTCAGGCTTTCGCTTGCAAACAAGCGTGATGAACTCGAAAACGGCATATCGCGCCGGTCAGGCGAAAGTGCTATCGCGAATGCTCGCTAGAAGTGACGGGCGTGCAGGGGAGACTATGATGGCAGAGGTAATCAGCGGCAAAGCGGTAGCTGAAGATGTTATCGCCAAAGTGAAGACGGCTGCGGCAAAGCTTCAGGATGAAGCTGGCGTGCAAGCTGGTCTCGCCGTTGTGATCGTCGGCGAAGATCCAGCCAGCCAGGTTTACGTGAAGTCGAAATCCCGCAAGGCGCAGGATTGTGGTTTTCATTCCGAGCAGCATACATTGCCGGCGCAAACCTCGGAAGCCGAGCTTCTGGCGTTGGTCGAAAAGCTCAATGCAGACGCTGCGATCCACGGCATTCTCGTTCAGTTGCCGCTGCCTGCGCACATCGATTCCAGCAAGGTGATCCAAACCATCTCCGCTGAGAAGGACGTCGACGGTTTCAACGTGATCAATGTGGGCAAGCTCGGCGCGGGAGACCTCGACAGTGCCTTCGTTCCTTGTACGCCCGCTGGTTGCATGATCCTGATCGAGCGCATCCACGGCAAAGACCTTTCTGGGCTGAATGCCGTCGTGATCGGTCGCTCGAATATTGTCGGCAAGCCAATGGCCAATCTTCTGTTGGCGGCCAATTGCACGGTTACGATCGCCCATAGCCGAACCAAGGATCTGTCGGCTCTGGCGCAAACGGCTGATATTCTGGTTGCCGCCGTCGGACGTCCGGAGATGGTGAAGGGCGATTGGGTGAAGCCGGGTGCAACCGTTATCGATGTCGGCATCAACAGAATCACTGCGGAAGAAGGCGAAAAGCCCCGCTTGGTGGGCGATGTTGCCTATGCGGAGGCTTCTGAAAAAGCTGGTGCAATCACGCCTGTGCCCGGCGGCGTCGGTCCCATGACGATCGCAATGCTGATGGCCAATACGCTGGTCTCCGCGTATCGTAAGGCAGGTCGCCCGGCGCCACAGTTCTGATTTCCGGCCAAGATGGTGCGATGGCCTTCTGGAAAGGCGTGTCCCGATGTCTGATCCCATAACCGGCGGGCAGCATTTTGCTTTCCTGCTGGTCGACAAATTCGCAATGTTTTCATTGGCTGCAGCCATCGATACGATGCGGTCGGCCAATCGAATGCTGGGGCATGATTTCTATAGTTGGACCACCGTTTCGGTAGACGGTGAATCTGTAACTGCGTCCAACGGCCTGCCTTTGAAGACAGACTATGCGCTGGCCGATATCCCTCCCGCGGATATTCTGTTCATTTGCGGCGGCCTCGCGGTCGATTTTCCCGGCAAAAGCAAAGTGCTGGCAGCACTTCGCACATGGGGAAGGCGGGGCGGTGCCCTGGGCGCATTGTCGGCTGGATCTTACCTGCTGGCGGAAGCCGGGCTCCTTGAAGGCTATCGCTGCACGATCCACTGGGAAAACCGGGCAGGCTTCCGCGAGCGCTTTCCGGATATCGACTGCACCGGCAATGTTTATGAGATCGATCGCAAACGCTACAGTTGTGCAGGCGGGACAACCTCGATCGATCTGATGCTTGAAATTCTGCGCCGGGATTTCGGGCAGGGCATGGCGAACGAGGTCGCCAATCAGTTCCAGCATGAGCGGATACGCTCCGCCGGCGACCGTCAGCGGATCGGCCCCGAGCGTGATCTGACGGGAAAGTCCGAAAAGTTGCGCAAGATCGTCGAACTGATGGCGGATCGGCTGGATGACCCGCTATCTGCCGTTCAGCTTGCCAATTCTGCCGGCTTGTCAGTGCGGCAGGTCGAGCGGCTTTTCCTGCGCCATCTCAACATGACACCCGGTCGATATTACATGCGGCTTCGTTTGGAACGGGCCCGCGAACTGCTTCGCCAAACCAACCTGCCTATTCTTGATGTGGCCATTGCAACCGGCTTCACGTCGCATTCCTATTTCGCGCAAAGCTACCGCCTGCAGTTCGGGCGTCCCCCAAGCGAGGAACGCCGCACGACCTACTGATCGGCAATCGAACTTCCGAACACCATTTCGTCCTGCTTTTGTCGCAGTTCAAACAGGCGCGTCGAACGGTCTGGATTGGCGTTGCGATAGGTAATCAGTTCGCCCTTTTTGATCGGCGCCGTCACCGCCCCGCCTTCAAGCAGGCCGCACGGAACGGCTCTCGCTTCGCGCGCGTCCTCAGCGGTCATGATCCATGAGCGATAAGTGTATTCGCCGATCGCATCAAACGTCTCACCCGGTTCGAGATCGCGCTTGGCTACAGCACACACTTCCGCAACGGGGCGATCCAGCGGCACCATGTCAGCCTTGCCGTAAAGCACGACCCGCGCGCAGGTGAGCGGAACTTCGAGGCTTGTCAGGTGGAAGGGGCGGTAGAACGTGAAATAAGGCCCTTCGCCCAGCTTGAGATCGTTCATGCGTTCGCGCAAGCGCGGATGCGCCAT
>JAFAGL010000148.1 GCA_023422735.1 Pseudomonadota bacterium | reverse complement strand
TTCAGCTGGGAATAATGGCCGAGCACGGCCAAGCCGTTTTCGCGCCCGATGCCGGACGCCTTGTAACCGCCAAAGGGAAGTTCCACAGGCGTCAGATTATAGGCGTTGATCCAGCAGGTGCCGGCCTGCAACTGGCCGACCACCCGATGGGCGCGGGGCAGATCGCGGGTGAAAACGCCTGCGGCCAAGCCAAATTCCGTGTCATTGGCACGGGCGATGACTTCATCTTCCTCATCAAAGCTCAAGACGCTCATCACCGGACCGAAGATTTCTTCGCGCGCGATGCGCATCTTGTCGGTGACGCCGGAAAACACGGTCGGCTCGACGAAATTGCCGGTCTCGAAGCCTTGCATCACCGGCGCATTGCCGCCGATGGCGAGCGTGGCACCTTCGGCCTTACCAGCCGCGATATACTCCATCACCTTGGCGTGCTGGGCAGCACTGACCAGCGGCCCCATCTGGGTTTCCTCGTCCAGCGGATCACCCATGCGGATGGTTTTGGTGCGCTCGACGAGACGTTCCAGGAAACGATCATGCAAACCGCGTTGCACCAAAACGCGCGTCCCGTTGGAGCAGATCTGACCCGAAGAATAGAAATTGCCGAGCATCGCGCCGCCGATGGCGTTTTCGAGATCGGCATCATCGAACACGATCAGCGGCGACTTGCCCCCCAATTCCATTGTGGCGTGCTTCATGTGAGAGCCGGCAAGGCCCATCACCTTCTTGCCGGTCGGCACGGAACCGGTCACCGAGACTTTCGCTGTCAGCGGATGCTCGACAAGCGCCGCACCGACATCGCCAAAGCCCTGAACGACGTTGAAAAGGCCATCCGGCAAGCCAGCTTCGGTATAGATTTCGGCCAATGCGAGTGCGGAAAGGGGCGTGTTCTCCGAGGGCTTGAAAACAAAGGCATTGCCCATGGCGAGCGCCGGTGCGGATTTCCATGCCGCGATCTGGATCGGATAGTTCCACGCGCCGATACCGACGCATACGCCGAGCGGTTCGCGCTTGGTGTATCCGAACGGCCCGCCGAGATCGACAAAATCGCCGTTGAAGCTTTGCACCGCACCGGCGAAGAATTCGAGCGCATCGGCAGCGGAGGCGGCGTCGGCGACCAGCGTTTCCTGCAACGGCTTGCCGGTGTCGAGAGTTTCCAAACGCGAGAGCTCCGCGTTGCGCTCGCGCAGCAGGTCGGACGCCTTGCGCAAAATGCGGCCGCGTTCGACGGGCTTCAGCCGCGCCCAGGCGGCTTGGGCCGAACGGGCGGCCTCCAGCGCCAGCTCTACGATGTTGGGGGTCGCCGCATGAAGGCGGGCGATCACTTCCCCGGTCGCAGGATAATGAACGTCCAGAGCGGCGCCGGTTTCATCTTCGACAAAGCTGCCATTGATGTAATGCGAGGCTTTCGGCTGGACGTTCATGGAATTTCCTTCACGGTGGTAGAAATGGCAATCGGCACAATGTGTCGGCGTGTCGAGGACCGACGAGGGTGATACCACTCAATTAAAGTAATGGATCACGCGGCTTTGCGCGCGTGGCTTGTTGATGAGGTCGAGAGGAAGTCCTTCCGGCTTGTAGGTCGCGACGTAAGGCTGCACGAAAAGACGCGCCTCCGTTATCCGGACCTCGTCCTCCTTCGTCGTATTTTCATCCATACGCAGGATCCCATCGGACCAGTTTGCGGCGATCGCATGCGGGAGCGCCGCGATCAGATAGGCGTCCCATCCGAAACCCGGATCGACATGCAGCAGGGTATATCCAGCCTCGTTGAAAGCCGCGATGGCATAGCTGGTCGCGACGAGAACGCCGGTTGGCCCGATTTCTTTTGTTGCGGGCGCATAATGAATCTCTTCGGGCTGCGCGGCCAGCCTGGAGACGATGTTTCCGGGCCGCCCGGTCAAGCGCTCAAAGAGCTGGTCGAACTGGGCCGCGGTGTCGTCGACATCCTCCTTCCAATCGAAATAAGTGAGTGGAAGCGCTGCGCCGGCGGTCCTCGCGCCAGTGAGCGCGTTAACAAGAACCGTGGCAAAACGGTTCGCGCCTGCGCCGCTATCTTCCGGGTCGAGGCCCCAGTCAGGGTTGATCGCTTCTTCGACTGGAACCTGGCGCGTGCGCCGCATGGTTTCGACCAACGCGATGAAGGCGGGATCCCCGCTTGAAAAGTCGCGCGCGAAGGCGAGCAGCGGATCCTCAGGCTGGGCGGGAGCAGATGCGGCGGCGACTGGCGCGCTTTGAGCGACATCAGCGCCGCGAGCCCTGATGCCAAAGACATAGTACAACGCGCCGGCAACAAGCAGCGCGGCGGGGATCCAGTTCAGGAAAAGGCTTCTCAGCATCACGTCAACTCCCGGTCAAGCACTGGCAATTGGACAGTGCCTGACCCTGGGTGTTGAAGCACCGGGCCTGTCAGGTCAAGCGGGAGAGATCAAACCAGCGGGCTTTCCGGCCCTTGCAGAACAACGACGCGCGAGCCGGGAGGGACACGTGAAAAAAGGTCGATGATGTCTGCGTTCAACAAGCGAATACAGCCGCTGGAAACGGCCTTGCCGATCGACCAGTCTTCCGTCGTGCCGTGGATGCGGTAAAGCGTGTCGACGCCATCCTTGAAGAGATAAAGCGCGCGCGGCCCGAGCGGATTGGTCGGTCCGGGCTCCATGCCGTTAGCCAGCGGGCCGTAACGGTCCGGCTCGCGTGCCACCATATCCCGGGTCGGCGTCCAGCGCGGCCATTGGCGCTTGTATTGAACGCGCGCGACGCCCTGGAACTCCAGGCCTGCCTTGCCGACACCAATGCCATAGCGCATCGCGCGGCCATTGGCGCCTACAAGATAAAGAAAACGCGCTTGTGTATCGACCACGATGGTGCCGATCGGCTCGGAAGTTGGATAATCCACTTCCTGGCGCCAGAATTGCGGGTCGATTTTGGAAAGATCGGCTGCGGCCACCGGATAGGGTTCGGTGTCGATGGCGGCGTACATCTGGCGATAATAAGCCGGGATCGCCGGCTTTTGCGGCTTTATCGACGCAGTAGGGCGACCCGGCGAAACGCAGCCGGCCAGAAATACCGGCGTGGACAAAAGGAAAAGGCGACGCGACAGTGCAGGCATACTAAAACTCGGTCCTCGACTAGACACACTCAACCTTGCGGCGAGAAGATAGGTTTGTGGTCGCCGATTACGGTTAAGAATGTGCCTCTTTTGGTTCGAAAAAGCCGAAAATGCGTTCAACAACCCGTCAACCATGTTGGGGCTCGACGGGTTGTGACATGGATGCCTCAGTTTTCCTCGACGGACACCCCGTTCTGATCCAGACGGATCTCGACGCCGTCCGGCTTGGATTCCTCCTGATAAACATAAATGCCAAGTCCGATCACGACGACGAGGAGCGCGCCGAGGAGGAGGTAAAGCGTATTCTTCTGCATATGAATGGTCTCGTTGGATCAAAACAAAGGCAATATGTGTCAACGATCGCTGTTCTGCCAGCGCGGGTTGATCCACGGTTCCTGATTTGACGGGCTGAGCGGCGTACGGCCCAGAATATGATCGGACGCCTTTTCGCCCGTCATGATCGAAGGGCCGTTAAGATTGCCATTGGTGACACGCGGGAAAATGGAACTGTCGGCAACCCGCAAACCTTCGACGCCGATCACCCGCGTTTGCGGATCGACCACGGCGTGCAGGTCATCCGCCCGGCCCATGCGGCATGTACCGCAGGGATGATAGGCGCTTTCGGCATGTTCACGGATGAAGGCGTCCAGCTCATCGTCGCTTTGCACCTCAACGCCCGGTGAGATTTCACGCCCTGCAAACGGCTTGAAAGCATTCTGGCCGAAGATTTCGCGCGTCAGGCGGATGCAATGGCGGAAATCGGCCCAGTCTTCCGCATGCGCCATATAGTTGAACAGAATGCGCGGCTTTTCCGCGGGATCGCCCGAGCGTAGCGTGACATGGCCGCGCGACTTCGAGCGCATCGGACCGACATGCGCCTGAAAACCATGCGCCTTTGCGGCCGATTTGCCATCATAGCGCATGGCGGCTGGTAGAAAGTGATACTGAATATCGGGATAATCGACGCCAGCTTTCGAGCGCAGGAAGGCGGCGGATTCGAAATGGTTGGTGGTGCCGAGCCCTGATTTGAGGAACAGCCATTGCGCGCCGATCAGGCCCTTGGAAAACCAGTTCAACTTGGAATGCAGCGTGATGGGCTGGAGGGATTCCTGCTGGATATAAAGCTCCAGATGGTCCTGCAGATTCTGGCCGACGCCAGGACGATCCGCCACGACTTCGATGCCATGCTCGCGCAAATGGGCAGCCGGACCGATGCCCGACAACATCAGAAGTTTCGGCGAGTTGATGGAAGATGCGGCGAGAATGACTTCGCGGCGCGCCTTGATGATCTGGCGACCGCCGCGCATATCGAGTTCCACACCTGTGGCGCGGCTGTTCTGAATGACGACGCGGCGGGCAAAACCCTTCACCAATCGCACATTGGGGCGCTTCAGCGCCGGGCGCAGATAGGCATTTGCCGCTGACCAGCGGCGGCCGTTGTGAATGGTCTGCTCCATCGGCCCGAAGCCTTCCTGCTTGGAGCCGTTATAATCCTGCGTGGTTTCGAAGCCGGCTTCGCGACCGGCTTCAACGAATGCCTTGTAAAGCGGGTTCTCGCGCTTGCCGCGCTGCACATGCAAAGGACCATCCTTGCCGCGCCAGCCCGCTTCGCCGCCATGGCTGGTTTCCATGCGCTTGAAGTAAGGAAGCACATCGGCGAAAGCCCAGCCAGACGCCCCGCTTTCGGACCAATAATCGAAATCACGGGCGTGACCGCGCACATACACCATGCCGTTGATGGAGGACGAGCCGCCCAGCACCTTGCCGCGTGGCGTGGCCAGCCGGCGTCCGCCCAGATGCGGCTCTGGCTCGCTTTGAAAACCCCAATCGTAATGCGCCATATTCATCGGGATCGACAAAGCAGACGGCATCTGGATCAGCGGCCCGTAATCCGTGCCGCCGAACTCGATCACGATCACCGAATGCTTGCCATCTTCCGACAGGCGATAAGCCAGCGCGGAGCCGGCCGAGCCTGAACCGACGACAATGAAATCGGCTTCAAGGGTCATTTCGCGCGCAGGCTGTCGTAATTGACCATGACGTGCCGCTCATAAGCGGGACGGGCGGTCAGACGATCGTAATAGGCCCGCAATCGGGGCGTGTCGGCGCGCGCGAAATCGAGATCGAAATAGCGGTAAAGATAGGTGCCGAGCGCCATATCCGCGAAGCACACATCCGCACCGCCATAATAGCCTTGCGCCGGAACGCCGGTTTCGAAAATGGAAGCGACTTTCTGCAGCTTGGCGACCGCAGGCTCGAAGCTTTCCGGCATCGGGTCTCCGGTTTTGGTGCTGATGATCGGCCAGAACACGCCGCCCAGAAAGCTTGATACGAAAGTGGTCTTGATCCATTCGGCCCATTTGTCGACCGGCGCGCGCGCGGCCGGATCAGACGGCCAGAACTGTTCATCACCATATTTGGCGCCCAGATAGCGGACGATCGCGCCGCTTTCCCAAAGGGTGAGGCCGTCGATCTCGATCACCGGCACGAGGCCGTTGGGATTGAGTGCCTTGAACTCGGGCGTGTTGTTGCCGCCGAAAGCACCGCCGACATCCAGCCGATCAAAAGAAAGACCGAGTTCAGCAAGCGCCCAGGCGACCATCTGAACATTGGAGGATGTATCGCGTCCGTGAAGGGTGATCATGCTCATTCTCCGCGTGGAAACCGTTTGCTGTCTTCAAGCACATTGAGATCCATGTGATTGCGCATGTAGCGCTCGGATGCCTTTTGCAGCGGCTGGTAATCCCAAGGGTAATACGCCCCGTTGCGAAGCGCGGGATAGATGATCCAGCGGGCGGCCTGGCTGGCGCGCACGTCTGCATCGAAGCGTGCCATGTCCCAGCGCTGGCGCACGAATGCCATGAAGCGCGTGACGTCTTCAGCCTGAGCGGGTTCTTGCGCCAGATTGGTTTGTTCCAGGGGATCGGCTTCCAGATCGAACAATTGCGGCGGGTCGATCTCGCAATGAATGAACTTGAAGCGTCCGTCGCGAATGGCGACCATCGGGGCATAGGAGCCCTCGGCGGCATATTCCATCAAAACCGGTTCGGCGCGCGTTTGGCCGCGCGTCAACGGCATCAGCGATTGACCGTCCGTCCATTCGGCAATGCCCGACAGATCAAGCCCGGCGCAGTCGGCCAGCGTGGGCAAGATATCGAGATTGGAGGTCGGTGCTTCGATCAGCCCGGGTGCGATGTCTTTCCCGGCGATCATCAAGGGCACGCGTGCCGAGCCTTCGAAGAAGCTCATCTTGAACCACAAGCCACGTTCGCCCAGCATATCGCCGTGATCGGAACAGAAGAAAATGACGGTATCTTCTTCCATGCGGGTGCGTTTCAGCACCGAAAGCAGCTCGCCTACCTTGTCGTCGAGATAGGAAATGTTGGCGAAATAGCCTTGCCGTGACCGGCGAACATCCTCGTCGGTGACGTTGAAGCTGGAATAATCGCTGGCATGATACAGGCGCTGCGAATGCGGGTCCTGCTGCTCTTCGGGGATAAGGCCGATCTTTGGATCGAGCTCGGCGCAGTTCTCATAAAGATCCCAATATTGCCGGCGCGCGACGTAAGGATCATGCGGATGAGTGAAGGAAACCGTCAGGCACCATGGGCGTGCAGACTGATCATCCGACATGCGCGAAAAATCATAGAGCTTCTGGACTGCGTGGAAGCAGACCTCGTCGTCATATTCCATCTGGTTGGTGATTTCGGCCACGCCTGCGCCGGTGACGGAGCCAAGATTGTGGTACCACCAGTCAATCCGTTCGCCTGGCTTGCGGTAATCCGGCGTCCAGCCGAAGTCCGCCGGATAAATGTCGGTGGTCAGCCGCTCCTCGAAACCGTGCATCTGGTCCGGCCCGACGAAGTGCATCTTGCCGGACAATGCGGTGTGATAGCCCGCCGCACGCAGATGATGCGCGTAAGTCGGGATCGCCGAAGCAAATTCGGCGGCGTTGTCATAAACCTTGGTGCGCGACGGCAACTGGCCGCTCATGAAGGATGCGCGCGCCGGGGCGCATAAAGGCGAGGCGGTATAATTATCGCGGAACCGCGCTGAACGGGCGGCGAGCGCCTTCAGGTTGGGGGCGTGAAGAAACTCGGCCGGACCGTCGGGAAACAGGGTTCCGTTCAACTGGTCGACCATGATGATCAGAATATTGGGAAGACGCATCGGGCCTGGCCTCAGGGCAGCTTGAGAACGAGATAATCTTCCACCAACGCTACGGCGGCAGGCCCGTCCGGCAGGCTTTGGCGCAGCGCGTGGCGGATATAAAGACCGTCGATCATGGCAGCGACCGCTTCCGAAATGGATGCCGCCCGATCATGCGGCACAAGCTGCACCAGTCCGCTCATCAGATTGGAGTGCATGCGACGGCTGTAAACGCGCAACAACCGCCGCAAGGCTTCAGACCGCTGCGCTTCAACATAAAAAGCGAGCCAAGATGCGATGATCTCGGGCCGAAATTGCTTGGACGAGAAATTCACCTCCAGCACGGCGGAAATACGCTCACGCGGGGATTTCGCCTGCGCCAACGCATGACGCGCATCGCTGGCAAGCTCCGCCAGAATATGGCGCATGGTGGCGAGCATCAGATCGTCTTTCGCGCCGAAATAATGGTGCGCAAGGGCAGACGAAACACCAGCGCGCGAGGCGATATCCGTCATCGTGACGTCGAGCGTGCCCGCATCACCGATCGCGGCAATCGTCGCATCAATCAGCGCGCGACGGCGCACAGGTTCCATTCCAAGCTTTGGCATTACACACCGTTATCTTTCATTGACTGATCAATCAAGTTTACCATGAGGGAGGAGTTTCGGATTTCCGCGGATCCGGAAAAGGTTCTGTGTATTGACGCGCCGACCGCTTCGACCGACGGGTTCTCGCTTTTCCGTCAGCCACCGACCACCAGCAGCACCAGAAGCCAGGCAATCACGCAGCCGATCCACAAGAGGGCGAGCATCACCAGCCAGCGCAGCGGTTGCGGGCGAAAAGC
>JAFAGL010000222.1 GCA_023422735.1 Pseudomonadota bacterium | reverse complement strand
TTTTCCACGTAAACGGGCAGGTCGTAGAAAAGGATATAACCGATGCGGCCACCGAGAATGATGCCGATCGCTGCCCAGAAAACGAAATCGTCGATATCGACCGGTTTGATCGGCGAGATGTCGTTTCGCCAAAGTGGCTGGTTGGAAACAAGACGCCGGGCATACCACCAGCCCAACAGAATGCCGACAACATAGCCGACACCATACCAACGTATGGCAAGCGGGCCGATCTGCAGCAGAACGGGATCGATATTTGGGAAGGCAAGCGCCGAAAGACTGTACAGCATCGGGAAGTTCCATGAATCGGGCGGACCATGCAGAGGCAAGGGGTTGCGGTCAAGCAAGCTTGTGTCCCGCAACGCGATATCCTTGCATTGAAGGCCGTCCGGTCCTACTTCCAATGCAGATTGGAGATCCGCCATGACAACGACCGGACCGAACCGCATCTTTGATGATTTCGCGAAATTGATGACCGATGCCGCCGGCGCAGCCCAGGGTGCGCGCCGGGAAGTCGAAACCGCGTTCCGTGCGCAAGCCGAGCGAATCCTGAATTCGATGGATGTCGTGAAGCGCGAAGAATTTGAGGCTATGCGCGACATGGCCATCAAGGCGCGTGCTGAAAACGAGGCCTTGTCTGCGCGCCTTGATGCACTGGAAGCCAGGTTTGCTGGTTCGACCGGCCAGACGACGGCCGCTGCTCCAAAAGCGCGGCCCGAAACCAAGCCGGATGAGGGGTGATCCGGTTGGCCGGACGGAGGTTTTCCACAACCCACCCCGGAGCCGGAAAGTTGTTTCCGCAGAATCCCTTAAGAGGTCGCAGCCATGCGGCCTCTTTTTTGTTTCCACACCTCTCTTGAGCGTCAGTCAAAAAGGGGCTGGTGGCGCGACTCTACTTCAATACACTGAATCTGCTGCATGATTCGGAACGGGTCGGCAGTCTGGGCACTCGTCGAAGATGGAATCGGACCTGCGTTTCGGGTCACTCCAGCCTCGCTCAAGTGACCGGTCGGATAGTCGTCGTGTTAATAGCCTGTCTCGATCCGCCAGCGTACCGTTTCGCGTGTTGCGTAAGCCGAAAAATTAGGTGCTTCAGCACCTTCGAGCCCGAGAAACAGGACGTTCAATGAACCTGCATACAGCGGACCTTGCACGCGACTCCCATCCGGTCGACGTCATCGAGCAGGTTGCGCACACCAATGAGTGGGCCTTCGAGCGCAACGGTGACGATGAGATCGCCATTTCCGTTGCCGGAACCTGGAGCGATTACCACGTTTCCTTTTCGTGGATGGAAGACTACGAGGCGCTGCATTTGGCCTGTGCCTTCGACCTGAAAGTGCCGGAAGCCCGCACATTGGAGGTGTTGCGTTTGCTCGCACTCATCAACGAGCAGTTGCTGATCGGCCATTTCGACCTTTGGGAGCAGGAAGGCGCCGTGATGTTCCGTCAATCGCAGCTCCTGTGCGGCGGGGCAGAACCGAACAGCCAGCAGGTTGAGGTTCTGCTGACCAGTGCACTTGAAGCTTGCGAATGTTATTTTCAGGCGTTCAGCTTCGTCGTCTGGTCGAATTGCACGGCTCGCGATGCGTTGGCGGGTGTTTTGTTCGATACTGCGGGCAACGCCTGAACATGGGTGCTCAGGAGCGTTTGGCAGATATTTCGTTCGCCGATTTCGAGAAGGTGGATATTCGCGTCGGCACGATCGTGACCGCTGAACCCTATCCGGAAGCGCGTAAACCAGCGATCAAGCTGACCATCGATTTCGGCGAGGAGATCGGCACCAAGAAATCCTCCGCTCAGATCACCAAATATTATACGCCAGAAACCTTGGTCGGACGCCAGGTTCTGGCCGTGGTGAATTTCCCGCCGCGCCAGATCGGCAAATTCATGTCGGAAGTCCTGACACTCGGCATGCCGGATGCGGAAGGCGAAGTGGTTTTGACCAGTGTCGAGCGCGCCGTGCCGAATGGCGGGAAGCTGTTCTAGAGCCGTTCATCTCAAACTGCTTCCATTAAATGATGAACGGCTCCAGAGCCGTTCAGGCAGGAACGCGAATGATGGCTCGAAGACCGCCAAGCGGGCTTTCATCAAGCGTCACGTCACCACCATGAGACCGGGCGATATCCCGAGCTATGGAAAGACCGAGGCCGGTTCCTGACTTGTCGAGATTTCGTGCTTCATCGAGCCGGAAGAAAGGCTTGAAGACCTCGTCGCGCTTTTCCTGGGGAATGCCCGGTCCGTCATCGTCGATGGTCACAACCAGCCAGCCGCGCATATGGGCTGCATGGACCTGTACGCTTTGGGCGTACCGGAAAGCATTGCCTGTCAGATTTGACAGCAGGCGTTGGAAGGCGTTCGGCCGCACCTTGACCACCGGATCTCCGCTGATGGTCGCTTCCAGCTTGCGTTTGCGCAACCGCGCTTCTTCACCCAGCTTGTCGAAGAAGAGCTGCAGATCAAAAGCGCCCGAGCTCTCGGCCCCTTCGCCGCGCGCGAAGGCCATGTAGCCTTCCAGCATCGACTGCATTTCGTCGATATCCTGATCGAATGCCTCTTTTTCCTCGGTGGCTGGCGTCAAGGCAAGTTGTAGCCTGAATCGCGTCAGGATGGTTCGTAAGTCGTGGCTGACACCGGTGAGCATCATCGTTCTTTGCTCGATCTGGCGCTCGATACGCTCGCGCATCTGAATAAACGCCATGCCAGCCCGACGAACCTCTTCGGCGCCACGTGGTCGGAAGCTTTCGGGCATGGGGCGACCCTTGCCGAAGCTCTCGGCGGCTTCCGCCAATGCCAGGATCGGGCGCATCTGGTTGCGCAGGAACAGCACTGCAATGGTTATCAGGACCAGCGAGGTGCCGACCATCCACAACAAGAAGATATGGGTGTTGGAGGCATAAGCCTGGTTGCGACGGGCAAAGACGCGCAACACACCTTCATTCAACTGGATGCGAATTTCCACGATATTGGAATTGCCAACCGTGTCGATCCAGAAGGGACGGTTGATCTGCTTGGTGATTTCGCTGGAAAGGGCTTCGTCGAGGATCGAAAAAAAGGGCTTGGGACCAGGGGCGGGCAGCGGGTCTGGCGGAAGAATATCGACGCGCAGTCCAAGCCTTTCCTGCGCGATGCGGGTGACCGGGCTATAGTCACCATTGCTCGCGAAAGTATCCGTCATGTCGATGATGGCTGCAATGTCGCGCACCACCGCTTCCGACAAACGGACGGTGACGGTTTGCCAGTGACGCTCCATGAAGACAAAGGCCACGACCGACTGCAAAAGGATCATCGGCGCAATCACAATGATCAGCGAACGCGCGTAAATGCGCTTCGGCATCATATGCGATACCTGGCGCCAGAAACGCCGCCAGGCCACGGACACAGGATGGCTGGCCGGCAGCAAGCGCAGCTTGCCCAGCTTCAGCTTGTCCTTTCGCGACGGGAAGGTGAAAGCCATTGCCATTCCGTTTGCGTTTGCGCGTCGTGTCTAGCGCAACAACCGCGCATATACAAAGACGCTCCGGTTGGCCGGATCATTCAACGCTCAGGCGGTAACCAATGCCGCGAACCGTTTGCAACCATACCGGATTTGAAGGATCACGCTCGATCTTGCGCCGAAGGCGATTTATCTGAACGTCGATCGTGCGCTCGCCGACTTCTGTATCATTGCCGACCAGTTCATGGCGGGGGATTGTTTCGCCTGCGCGTTGGGCAAACATGACGAGAATATCCTGTTCGCGGTCCGTCAATTTCAGCGGCTCACCTGCGCGTTTGAGTTCTCGGCGCGCGATCTGAAACGTGTAGGGTCCAAAAACGATCTGTTCCAGTTTCGGTGTCGCCGGCGGCGCGCCGCGACGCAGAATATTGCTGATACGCAGCAGGAGCTCTCGCGGATCGAATGGCTTGGGCAAATAGTCGTCTGCGCCTGCTTCCAGCCCTTCTATACGGCTGTCGGTTTCCGACAGGGCCGTCAGCATCAGGATCGGCACCTGCTTATCCTCCCGCAGGGCGCGGGTGAGTTCGACCCCGGTTTCGCCCGGCATCATCACATCGAGAATGATCAGATCGAAATCCAGTCCGCTCAGCAAACGACGCGCATCGGCAGCCGTGCCGGCCATGGTCACGCGAAAACCGTTCTGGCCGAGGAACTTCTTCAACAGGGTACGAATGCGCGTATCGTCATCGACAACCAGAATATGGGCGGCGTCATCGTCGGGTATCAAAGCTTGTTCCGTCATCATCCCTCCTTTTAGCCGGCAGATTCGCGCGCGCCGAGATTATCCACCTGCGTGCGGGATTCGCGATTCACCATTTCTTTCAGAAAATGTTCGACCACCGTCCGGTCGCCCTCACTGAGATCTGCCAATGCGCGGGCGATACGGCGTGACTGTGGCGTCGCGAGCGAAATGGCAAGTTCACTGCCTTTCGTTGTCAAATGCAGCTCGCGTTGACGACGGTCTTTGGGACCCTGCACCTGTACAACGTGGCCAGTGTCGATCAACTGCTTCAAGACGCGTGCCAGGCTTTGCTTGGTGATCTGCAGCACGTCCAGCAGCTCAGCGACCGTGAGACCGGGGCGTCGATTGATGAAGTGCAGCACCCGGTGATGCGCGCGTCCGAAGCCTAGCGCATCAAGCATGTGATCCGGATCGGACGTAAAATCGCGATACGCGAAGAAAACCAGCTCGATGAGATCGAAATCAATCGCCTCTTCCGTCATTTCAGGGGGCGGTTCGGCCGGGAAATTTTCCCTAAGCTCGGTCGGACGTTGCATTCGGTGCTTTTACTCCTGAAATTTATGTCAGCGATGTTGACACAATTTCCCTCTATGATAATTTTATGTCAGCAATTCAATGATAGACGAACGAAAATCAGCCTCAGGCCCTTTTTGAAGAAATATCATTTTTGCCGTTTCGTTGCCCAACCTGTGTAAGGCTGGACACGAACATATCGCGGTGCAAGCCGGGATAGCGAGAACAATAACAAGCGCTCCTAGGGAGAATTAACATGGCTTCGGTCCCATTCGACCAGCTGGACGGTTTTATCTGGATGAACGGCGAGTTCGTGAAGTGGGCGGATGCAAAAATCCATGCGCTTACGCACGGGCTCCATTATGGCAGCGCGGTATTTGAAGGCGAACGCGCATATGGCGGGGAGATCTTCAAGCTTGAAGAACACACCAAGCGCCTGCATGATTCGGCCAAACTGCTTGGCTTCACCATTCCTTATTCGGAAGAAGTGATCAATGACGTGTGCCGGACTTTGCTGCAAAAGCAAGGATTTAGCGACGCATATGTGCGTCCGATCGCTTGGCGCGGCTCCGAGATGATGGGTGTCTCGGCCCAAGCCAACCGCATCAATTGCGCAGTCGCCATCTGGCAATGGCCCAGCTATTTCGATCCTGAACAGAAGCTTAAGGGCATCCGCCTCGACATGGCGGAATATCGCCGTCCCGACCCGCGCACCGCGCCGTCGAAATCGAAAGCCGCAGGTCTTTACATGATCTGTACGCTTTCGAAGCATGCTGCCGAATCGAAAGGCTATGCCGACGCCTTAATGCTGGATTGGCGCGGACAGGTCGCCGAAGCGACCGGTGCCAACGTGTTCTTCGTGAAGGATGGGCAGCTACATACGCCGACACCGGACTGCTTCCTCGATGGTATTACGCGCCGCACGGTGATCGATCTGGCCAAACGCCGTGGCTTGACGGTCAATGAACGCGCGATCATGCCGGAAGAGCTGGAAGGTTTCAGCGAATGCTTCCTGACCGGCACGGCGGCAGAAGTGACACCGGTTTCTGAAATCGGACAATACCGTTTCACGCCGGGTGCAATCAGCGAGCAGTTGATGAACGACTATACTGCAGAGGTGACGCCGAAGCAGGTTGCTGCCGAGTAATCTGCCGCGTCATATACAGATGAAAAACGGCCCCCTGGACAACCAGGGGGCCGTTATTGCAATGGACCGCCTTGCGTCAGTGCGCGAGCATTTCTTCCACGATCTGCTCACCATTCAAGGAAAATGGGTAAAAAGTCGGCCAGTTGGTGACTTCTTCGAGAAGCTTGGCCCGGTCATCCCCGAAATAGATGTGAAAATGATGCGCCTTTACCGGTGCGATGCTGTGGTCGCTGAACTGGAAGAATTTCGGCGCATGGTCATCGCCGCTGGTCTTTTTGAAAATGAAACGGACGCCGCGATTGCCCTTGGCATAGGTGAGAATTTCATATCCGTCGGATTCATAAGTCGCCTTGGACGGCTCACCCTGTTTGAAGAAGGTGACTTCATTTCCCTCGATGCTGATCCAGTCCACATCGGTCTTGTAGCCAGTCTCATAATAGGCCCGGTATTCCTCGGCGGTTTTGTTCCCGCTCTCGGCTTTTTGGGCCATGACCGGGTCGAGCGTGCCGTTTTCGAGATAGGGATACACGGACTGCCAATGTCCGTCCCAATCCGACAAGGGGCGATCCTTGACCTGATCATCTTCGAAATATCCAGAATAGATTTTCTGTTCCTGTTCCGTCATCTCGTGGTGATGGCCGTGTTCATGTTCATGTTTCTTGGAGCTCTCGGCCCATGTCGACGATGTTCCGATCAGGACCGACAGGAAAGAGAGCGCGGCAGCGCGGCGAAGAGCGGGGTGCATGGATTTAGCCTCACGTCTACGATAAATGAGATTGTTATGGTGTAACATTACGATTGGTTTCGTAACTTTATAACAACTGGCTTGCAAGCTAATTCTGCCAGGCGAAGGTGGGTCTAACCGCGTGCTGAAGGTTTACCGCTTCACATTTGAAGTGAGCGCTTTATGTCGGGGAGTTCAAAAGGAGGCGCTTATGGGTCAACTCAACGCGGTAATCGTGCCGGTTACACCGTTTCAGCAAAACTGCACGATCTTGTTCGATACGGATTCCAAGATTGGCGTGGTGGTCGATCCCGGCGGGGACATTCCACTCATTCGCGAAGCGCTCGACAAATATGGTATAACCGTCGAGGTGATCTGGCTGACACATGGCCATATCGACCATGCTGGTGGCGCAATGGAGTTGAAGGAAGCGCTGGCGGTCCCGCTGATCGGACCCCATGAGGCGGACGCACCCTTGCTGGAGAATCTGGAAGCACAGGCCAAGCGTTTCGGCGTCGATGCGCAGGTTCGCAATTGCACGCCTGACCGGTTCCTGCGTGAAGGGGAAGTGGTCGGCTTCAGCGGGCACCAATTCGAAGTCCTGCATTGTCCGGGACATGCCCCAGGCCATGTCGTCTTCTATCATCGCGAAGCAGGTTTCGCGCATGTCGGCGATGTGTTGTTCAACGGCTCGATCGGCCGCACGGATCTGCCTGGCGGCGACCATGCTGCGCTGATCAACTCGATCAAAACGAAGCTGCTGCCTTTAGGCGACGAAATCGGGTTCATTTGCGGGCACGGGCCGGGCAGTCGGTTCGGCGAGGAGCGACGTAGCAACCCGTTTCTGGTTGATGGCGCTTGATGCATAAGAAACCCCGCAGTCGCATGACCACGGGGTTTTTTCTATTTCACTGAATAGAGAACCGGTTAGTTCGCTTCGCAGAAGCGACGGATCCCATCATAGCCGGTAAAAGTGCCGTCCGACGGGTTGAAGCTGCGATAGCGGTTTTCGCAATAGCGATACCATTCACGCGACCATGGCTCCACGGAGCCTCGGTAGCCGCCGTTATAAAC
>JAFAGL010000206.1 GCA_023422735.1 Pseudomonadota bacterium | reverse complement strand
CCCTTGAGCGGCTTTGCACGATCATCGAGCATGGCTTCGATTGCAGAAACGATCTCCAGCGGCTCGGCCATGCGACCCTCGCCGGCTTCGTTCTTTTCCGCCATCTCGCCCTTGTTCGGGCCGATGAATTGCACGCCATCCTGCTTGAGCGTCGCGAAATTGCGCTGCGTCGCCGGATGCGCCCACATTGCCGGGTTCATCGCCGGCGCAAAAAGAACCGGGCGTTTGGCGGCAAGCAAGACGGCCGAGGCGAGGTTGTCTACCAGACCATTTGCAAACTTCGCCATCATATTGGCCGTTGCCGGCGCGACCACGATCAGGTCGCAATCCCGAGCCAGCCGAATATGACCGACATCCTGCTCGTCCTGGCGATCGAACAGTTCCGTGAAAACATGGTCTGCGGTAAGCGCACCAACGGCAAGCGGGGTCACGAACTGCTGCGCGCCTTGCGTCATCACTGCGCGTATTTGCGCGCCGCGTTCGCGAAGCCGCCGGATCAGGTCGAGCGACTTGTAGGCGGCAATACCCCCGCTGATGATGAGCAGGATGCGTTTGCCCTGAAGCCGCTGCGCTGTCGCCATGCCGGAATCCTCATTTCCTGAAAGGCTGCCCTACCCGCGAAGTATCGCTGATTGGGCAGCGCGGCAACAGGGCGCGTGATGCTTCCGGAAAAACGGGCCGATGCAGATTGCACCGACCCGGACGTTCCTCGACCTCAGGACGGCAAGCCGGAAGCGGTATCCACCAGCCGCAGGAACTCTGCCCTGCGCCCAGTCGGATCATCGCCGCGCGCCCCATGTGCCAGATCACGGATCGCCTTCCAGTCCATACCGGTCAGATAGGCCGATCCACGCAGCTTCTGGCCGAATGAAGCCACTGCGACCGCAAAGCGCGTGTCGGCGGATGCGGCATCCAGCGAGGCGAGTTCGCCCGAAATGGCGATCGGCGTCTCGATCAGCTTGCTGGTATCACCATCGGGCGCCTTGTAGCGGAGCTTCAGGAAGCCATATTCGCCGGCCTGGTCTGGTGCAGCCGCCGGCTTGCCTTGCGCATACCGCAAAGGATCAACGGAGCCCTGCGCACCCGTCGGCGTGATTTCATAAATGGCCGTCACACTATGGCCGGCACCGATATCACCGGCATCCACAGCATCGTTGTTGAAATCTTCGCGGTCGAGCAGGCGGGTTTCGTAGCCCACCAGGCGATATTCAGACACGGTTACCGGATTGAACTCGACCTGCACCTTCACATCCTTGGCGATGGTGTGCAGCGTGCCGCCCAGCTCTTCAACCAGCACTTTGCGCGCCTCGGAATAAGAGTCGATATAAGCGGCGTTGCCGTTGCCGGCCTGGGCCAGAGCCTGCATGGTCTGATCATTCAGGTTACCGGTGCCGAAGCCCAGAACGGACAGGAATACGCCGCTTTTACGCTTTTTCTCGATAAAGGATTCCAGCCCGTCGGCATCGGAAAGGCCGACATTGAAGTCGCCGTCGGTTGCAAGCAGAACGCGGTTCGTGCCGTCTTTCAGGAAACCTTGTTCCGCCAGCCGGTAAGCCGCCTCGATACCTTCAGCACCTGCGGTGGAACCGGATGGCCGAAGATCCTCAAGCGCAGCAAGAATCTTGGCCTTTTCCGAGGCCTTTGTCGGCTCCAAGGCGACACCTGCCGAGCCTGCATAGGTCACGATGGAGATCGTGTCCTGTGGGCGCATTTCATCGACCAGAAGCGTGAAGGCCCGTTTCAGAAGTGGCAACTTGTCAGGCGCATCCATCGAGCCCGACGTGTCGATCAGGAAAACGAGATTGGCTGGAGCGACCTCACCGATCTCGACCGCCTTGCCCTTGATCCCGATGTGAACGAGCTTGTTTCCGGCCTTCCAGGGCGACGGTGAAACGCTGATCGTCGACGCGAATGGCGCACCATCAGGTTCCGGCGTGCCATAATCATAGTCGAAATAATTGATCAGTTCCTCAACACGAATGGCGTCGGCCGGGGGGACCGTTCCCATCTCGATGGAGCGGCGCAGATAGGCATAAGAGGCGGTATCCACATCGACCGAGAAGGTCGAAACCGGCTCTTCGGCAACCATCTTGATGCCATTGGCCTTGAACTCGGCGAAACGGTCCCCTCGCTGGACCGGCTGGACAAGCACGCCGCGTTCACGCGCAACGACCCCGGCAGAACGGGTCATAAACATTGGTGGATGTGAGGGCGCGGGCGCGGGCGGTGCCATTTCCATGGTCGGGTCCACCAAGGCAGGCTCTGGCGTCGCACCCTGCTCGACTGATTTCTGGCTCACGATTTGCGCGCCGGGAGGCGTGAGGAAGGTGTAGGCCAGCAATGCACCGCCAAGAGGAACGGTGACTGCAACTGCAAGAAGCAAGGGACGGGTGATTTTGGAGGTCATGCTCAGGCTCCGATCAACAGATGGAAATGTCCCTGAGACGCACCCGCCCTGGCCAATCCTTGGGCCGAAAGTCAGTTTTATTTTTTGTTTTCGCACCAAGCTTTCACGGGTGCAGCCCGTCTAAGCCGCACAATCGGCTTGCGGTTTCCTCACTGATCCGATCAAGATGGTTTCGAGAAAATTCATTGAAACACCAAGGATCTTCGTTTGGCGCTCGTCTCACTGCTGAAAGCTGAGAAGGAAAATGCGACGTGACCCGCTGGTTTTTCGCAACGCTGCTGTTGCTTGCCACCCTGTTGGCTGCACCCGCTTATGCGCAGTCACCCGACCTCGCGAAAATGAGCATCACCGAGCTTAAGAAGCATGCCTCCGAGCATCCCTCGGTTGCTTATATCCTGGCGGCGCGGCTTTTGGCACAGGGCAAAGGCCTGGACGCAGCGAAATGGATGTATGCCGGCCAGTTGCGTTATCGCTATCTGGTCGCCGCCACGCAGGAAACCGCCGAGCCCGGTGAACATGCGCTTTTCGGAGCCTTGACGGAGCAGGTCGGGCGGCCGGTGAACGAATATATCGGCGGTGATGTCGATGAATGGATCGAAGCGATCAACTGGGCGCTTCAATGGGATGAACAAACGCCGGACCCGCTTGTGGATCGCGAACAACATTCTGCGAAAATCAAGGAAATCCGCGATGGATTGATCGAGTTCCGCGATGATATTGATGGCAAGCGCAAAGAGATCGCCAAGGGTCGCGCGGAAAACGGGTTGCCAAATCGCTGACATTGACCATTCTCGACTGGCTTTGAGCAGCGTGCAGGACACATCCCCGGCCCCGGCCCCGGCAAATGATCTCGTCCAGCGCGCACAAGGGGGTGATGTCGTCGCCTTCGAGCAGCTGCTGAGCGACCACTACAATTTCATCTACCGGCTGGCTTTCCGCTGGCTGGGCAATCAAAGCGACGCTGAAGACGTGACCCAAACGATCTGCATGCGGCTTGCTGCGATCCTGTCAGGTTTTGACGGTCGATCGAGCTTCACAACCTGGCTTTACCGCGTAACCCTCAATGCCGTGCGGGATCTCCAGCGCGCGAATATGCGAGCCAATGCGCGACACGAAGAAACACGGTGGATCAGCCAAGATGCACAACCCGCCGAACAAGAAAATGCCTTGCGCGTCGACGACATCTGGCAACGCGTACGCCAACTGCCCGACAAGCAGCGCGACGCGGTTCTGCTGGTTTACGGCGAGGAGTTGAGCCACGCCGAAGCCGCGCAGGTCATGCAATGCCGACCGGTGACTGTTTCGTGGCACATTCACAATGCCCGCAAGGCGCTGAGGGATCTGTTATGAGCCCGAAAAGAGATCCGCTATTCAGTCTGGCAAAGATGGAAATTCCAGCGCCCGACGAAACGCGTAAGCATCAGGTCTTGAGTGCGGCGCGCGACAGCTTTCAAAGCGAAGGCAACGCATCTCGCGCACGCAGGACCGGCAAACAGTCTTTTGCATGGCAACGCTTCTTAGCACAAAGCCGGAATTGGCTTTTGCCTGCCGGGGCAGGCCTGGCCGCCGTTGTAGCAACCGTCGCCCTTTTGCCCGGCCTTTATCCATCAACAGTGGCGAACAGCCCTCCGCCTCCCCTATCCGAGATGGCACAGCCCGAACCGGCCGCACCACGCCCTGCCGCTCGACCGCCAGTGGCATCAACCGATACGCCCATTCAAAATGAGGCTCGACCTGCGCCGTCAACTCAAATGGGAGCAGCACGCCAACCCATGGCGGTTCAACCCGAAAGTTTGAGCCGACAGGATGCAAGAGGACAGGAAAGGGTTCGCCAGACCCCTGTTGTTCCCAGCACGGAAGAGCGATTGCAGTTTGCCGATCTTGAATTGCTGGTTCGCAGATATCCGACCGTGACCGAAATCCTGGTACAAGACGGCCAGGATCAGATCCTGATCGAGGCACGCGCGCACGACCGCGCCACAACACTCGCCATTGTTGACGCGGTTCGTATTGAGACCGGCAGTCAGGACTGGGTGGCCTTGCAGGTCGCCGATGATGCGGCGCAACAAGCCGATAGGGTTTGGGATGCTTATCTTCGACTGGAGGGTCGGTATCGCCGTTCACCCGAAATGTCGAAGCAAATTCGCGATGCTTCGACACCTGAAGAGGTCCGAGAGCGTTTGCAGGGTTCGGCAATGCCGGGTTTGCCGAATTAGCAATGGACTGAACTGGAGGTCGATCAGCATGTCTTGAGCATCCTTGCGCCATCTCCAGCACATGGTGCCGCCGATCCTCCGCCCGACCTCGATGATCGCCATGCTGCCTATGCGGATAAACAGGATATTTGCAGGCCTCGCGATATTTACCCCACCAATCCCCGCCGAAGCTTTCAAACTCTCGCTTGCCTGGCATCGCCGCCGAGACGGGGACCAGGC
>JAFAGL010000194.1 GCA_023422735.1 Pseudomonadota bacterium | reverse complement strand
GGGGGAAGCCGTTCAGGCTGTTTCCAAGGCCGTTCGGCGCGCGCGTGCGGGTTTGCAGGATCCGAATCGTCCGATCGGCTCCTTCATGTTCCTAGGCCCCACGGGCGTGGGCAAGACCGAGCTTACCAAGGCGCTGGCGAACTTCCTGTTTGCCGACGAAACCGCGATGGTGCGTCTCGACATGTCGGAATTCATGGAAAAGCACTCCGTGTCCCGTCTGATCGGCGCGCCTCCCGGCTATGTCGGCTACGAGGAAGGCGGTGCGCTGACCGAAGCGGTGCGCCGGCGTCCTTATCAGGTGATCCTGTTCGACGAGATCGAAAAGGCGCATCCGGATGTCTTCAACGTGCTGCTTCAGGTGCTGGATGACGGTCGCCTGACCGACGGGCAGGGCCGCACGGTCGATTTCCGCAACACGCTGATCGTGATGACGTCAAATCTCGGCGCTGAATTCCTGGTCAATCTCGGCGAGGATCAGGAAGCCGATGCTGCACGCGAACAGGTCATGAGCGTCGTGCGCGGTTCGTTCCGTCCGGAATTCCTCAACCGTATCGACGAGGTGATCCTGTTCCACCGGCTGCGTCGGCAGGATATGGGCCGCATTGTCGAGATCCAGCTCGAACGCCTGCACAGGCTGCTGGCCGATCGCAAGATCACCATCGAGCTCGACGCGGAAGCCCGCGACTGGCTGGCCAACAAGGGCTACGACCCCGCTTATGGCGCCCGTCCGCTGAAGCGTGTGATCCAGAAGGAGTTGCAGGATCCGCTCGCCGAGAAGATCCTGATGGGCGACGTGCCGGATGGTGCGAGCGTGAAAGTCAGCGCTGGCTCCGACCGCCTGACCTTCTATGTCACCGGCTCGAAGTCGGAAGAAAACGGCGAAAAGGTCGCCGCCTGACATAAAAAATCCCCCGCATTTCGTGCGGGGGATTGTTTTAGGTTCTGCGGTCGCTCGGCGGAATATCTCCAGCCGTGTCGGTTTCCTGGTCAGCCGATGATCGAGTGCAGGAATTCGCGCGTGCGTTCCTGCTTCGGAGCGCCAAAGATTTCCTCGGGTCGGCCTTCCTCACAAATTCGGCCCTTGTCGAAAAAGCAGACGCGATCCGAAACTTCGCGTGCAAAGCGCATTTCGTGCGTGACCAACAGCATTGTTAGGTCGTGTTCGCTCGCAAGGCCCCGGATGACCGACAGCACTTCCCCGACAAGCTGCGGATCGAGAGCGGATGTGGGTTCATCGAAGAGCAGAACGCGCGGCCGCATCGCCAGGGCGCGGGCGATCGCGACGCGTTGCTGCTGGCCGCCGGAAAGCTGGGACGGAAAGTGGTCTTTCTTGTCATCCAGACCGACCAGTTCGAGAAGCTCGACGGCGCGCGCTTCCGCTTCATCGCGTGGCATCCGCAGGACGCGCACGGGTGCCTCCACGACATTGCGCAAGACGCTCATATGCGGGAAGAGATTGAAGCTCTGAAAGACCATCCCGACATGGTTTCGGATCCCGTGCAGATGCTTTTCGGTCGCCTTGAAGGGGCCTCGTCCATCCGGCTGATGATAGGAGGTGCCATTCAGCGTCAATGTGCCTGTCTGGAACGGCTCAAGCGTCATCAGAATGCGCAGCACGGTCGATTTTCCCGAGCCTGATGGTCCGATCAACGTGACCTTTTCACCTTGCGCGACGTTGAAATTGAAGTCGTCCAGGACGGTCAGGGAACCGAATGATTTTGTGACCTCGGAAAACTCGATGATTGGCTTTGTCTGCTTGTCAGTCATCGCAATGGTATTCCTGCTTTTGGAAGCACTTTTTGCAAGCGGTGAAGGCCAGCCGAGCAGATCAACGTCAGAAGGAGGAAGATCAGGCCTACCAGGGTGAGGGGCACGAGATATTCGAAGGTGCGTTCACCGATCATGTTGGCGAGCCCCATCATCTCAAGGACCGTCACGACCGAAAGAACGGGCGTTTCCTTGATCATGGCAACGAGATAGTTGCCCATGGCTGGAAGGATGCGTGGCACAGCCTGTGGTATGATGATGTCCTTGTAGGTCTGCATGCGCGTGAGGTTAAGCGCTGTTGCCGCTTCCCACTGGCCACGCGGAACGGCTTCGATGCCGCCTCGGTACACTTCCGACGTATAGGCGGCATATTGCAGGCCAAGTGCCAGCGCGCCGGTCATGAAGGCGGGAAGGACAATCCCGAAATCCGGCAGGACGTAGTAAAGAAAGAACAGTTGGACGAGCAGCGGCGTGTCACGCAGAAACTCGACAACCAATGCCGTTGTCCAGGACACGGATTTCAGGGGACTGCGGCGCAGAAGCGCAAAAACAAGACCAAGAACCAGCGCGATCGCAAATCCTGCTGCCGCCGCCTGTAAGGTCACGGTCAAGCCGATCAGCAGGATCGGCAGGATCGACGTCGCATAGGTCAGCCAGGTCGTCGTGTCCCATTCATAACCATACATCATGGCGTGTGACCTTTACGAATGAGACGCGCGCGGAAACGCGCCGCCGCGCCGCGCCAGTCGTTCAATGATCCGGACGACAACCATAAGGACCAGCGCCATCGCGAAGTAGCAAAACAAGGTCACCGAATAGATGCTGGTACTGTCGAGCGTGATGTTGCGCACGGACTGAGCCGCGAAGGTCAGGTCAGCGATGGAGATCAGCGACACAAGCGATGACAGTTTCAGCGTTTCGATCGCGAGATTGCCGAAGGCTGGCATCATTTCGACAATGGCTTGCGGCAGCGAGATGCGGAAAAGCGTCTGGAAACGATTGAAATTCAGCGCGCGGGCGGCTTCCAGTTGCTGGACCGAAACGGATGACAATGCGCCTCGCACGATTTCGGCGCCATATCCTCCTGCATGCGCGGCAAGCACGAGAATCCCTGTGGTTACCGGTTCAAAGCTCAGTCCCACCAGCGGCAAGGCATAGTAAAACCAGAACAATTGAACGAGGAGCGAGGTGCCTCGAAACAGTTCGGTGTAACAAAGCGCTATGGTTGAAAGGATCGGGCCACCTTCAACCCGCAGGATGCCGAACACGAAGGCGAGCACGGCTCCCACGGCGATGGAGGCCAGCGTGATCGTCATCGTGACCACCGCGCCTTGCCACAGCATGGGCAGGTAAGCTGTCCAGTCCATCTGGATCGTTCCCCTGTCTAGGTCCAGATAACGAGGCGCCCGGTCAGGTTGGACCAGGCGCCCTCCATGTCGTTATTTGCCTTCGCAAAGATCGGCGACATTCTTCTGTGCGGCAGCCTCGATGCTCTGTTCGGACAAGCCGTATTTGCCGAGGATCGCCTTGTATTCGTCGGTCTTGCGGAACTCGACCAGCGCGGCGTTGAAGGCATCGCGCAGTTCCTTGTCTTCCGGCCTGAAAGCGAAGCCCCCGTAATTGCGGACCGGCGCGCCGTTCACTTCAGGGTCGGTGAAAGGAGATACCTGTTCCACATTGGTCTGATCCTTGGCGAGTTCCGAAACAGTCAATTCTGTTGCAGCGTAAGCGTCAACGCGGCTTTGAACTGTCGGAATGGCATCGGCATTGGCTGGAATGAATACGATCTGGTCGTCTTTCACCCCGACGGCGCGCAGGAAGTCGACATTGTTTGCACCGGACACGACGGCAACCTTGAGCGAAGAATCCTTGGCGATGTCGGCATAGGTCGTCAGCTTCTTGGGATTGCCTTTCTTCACGAGCAGGCCTTCGCCGTAAGACGAATTCGGCTCGGTAAAGGCGACCTGCTTGCACCGCTCGGGCGAGATATTCTGTTCGGCTGCCACGAAGTCGAAGCGCTTGGCCTTCAATCCTGGAATGAGCGTGCCGAATGGCGTCACCGTCCAGTTGACCTCCTCAACGCCCAGCGATTTCAGGACCACATTGGCAACATCGGGGCCGATGCCGGCAGAGGTGCCGTCTGGTTGCATGTAGGAATAGGGGACTTCGTTGGCGGTTGCTGCCCGGATATAGCCCTGTTCCTTGACCTCATCGAGCGTGACCGCGCCTGCGGCGCTCATGCCGAAAGCCAAGGCCATTGCGGAAAGTGTGGCAAGTTTCGCGATATGCATGTCAGTTCTCCTCTGGTTGGGTTTCTTCGCGGTCCGTTTTCGGATCTCGCTTGTTGCGTTGTTAAGGTTGCTCCGTGATCGTGGCGATGACGGAAAGACAATCACCCGCCTGTATGAGGCCGGGGACATGGCGTGCGGCGAGAACGCCGTCGATGGCCGCACGATATTCTACGGGCGCAAGATCCGTTCTGCCGATGGCATGAACTCTCGCGATGACATCGCCTGCCTTGAGACTGGCGCCCAGATCATGGGCAAAGGCAATGAGCCCGGCATCCTGCGCGAAAGTGAAACAATCGCTTGAGGGCATGTCCAGCCATTGCGTAGCTGCAGGCTCCGGCGTGCCATTCAGGATTTTGGCATGACGAAGAAGGTTCAATGCACCCTTGCGGGCGATTTCGATCGTGGCCGCGCTGGCCGTTCCTGCGCCACCGAGTTCTGTCGTGACGAAGACCTTGCCCATTTCCTCGACGGTGGTGTCGAGCATGCCGACCGCGTCGATTTCCAGCATCTTCATGGAATATGGTGCGCCGAAAGCCTTCACGGCCTCGAAGCAGGCAGCCTCCTGCTGTTTATGCGCCAATTCATGCGCGGCGGCATAAGGCAGGAAGTCGAGCGTCTTTCCGCCGGAATGAAAGTCGAGAACGAAGTCCGCCAGCGGTATGAGGTGGCGCGTCACGTAATCCGCGATCTTTTCGGTGACGCTGCCATCGGCACGACCGGGAAAGCTGCGATTGTGATTGCCACGATCGATTGGCGAGGTCCGTGTGCCAGCCCGAAATGCCGGGTAATTGAGGGCAGGGACGATGA
>JAFAGL010000133.1 GCA_023422735.1 Pseudomonadota bacterium | reverse complement strand
GGCCATGGTCGAGCGGGACGCGGAAAACTCTGCGCGGATCGCTTCAAGCGTCGCGGGCGCAATAGTGAAGGAGCCGGATTGCTTCAGGCTGTTCATATAGGCGGTGACTTCCGAGGCATCGTGATTGCATGCTTCGAACAACAGACGCTCGAAATTCGACGAAATCTGGATGTCCATCGACGGAGACGTCGTCGCGGTCACGCCGCGCATCTCGTAAATGCCGGTTTCGAGTGCGCGCGCTAGAATGTCGTTGTCATTGGTTGCGATCGCCAGATGTGCCACCGGCAGGCCCATGCGCTTGGCAGCGAAACCTGCGAAAACATCGCCGAAATTGCCGGTTGGAACGGTGAAGGACACCGCACGGTCCGGCGCGCCAAGCGAAAGCGCGGAAGAGAAATAATAAACGATCTGCGCCATGACGCGCGCCCAATTGATCGAGTTCACGCCCGAAAGCGAAACCCGGTCACGGAAGTCGTGCTCGTTGAAAAGGTCTTTTACGATGGTCTGGCAATCGTCGAAATTGCCGCCCAGCGCCAGCGCATGCACATTGGATGCCGTGGAAGAGGTCATCTGGCGCTGCTGCACCGGTGAAACGCGGCCTTCCGGGAACAGGATGAAGATGTCGGTGCGATCACGTCCCGCAAAGGCTTCGATGGCCGCGCCGCCCGTGTCGCCCGAGGTCGCGCCAACGATCGTCGCGCGCTCGCCGCGTTCGGCCAGAACATGGTCCATCAGCCGTGCAAGAAGCTGCATAGCGACATCTTTGAAGGCGAGCGTGGGGCCGTGGAACAGCTCCAGCACATAACGGTCATGGTCGAGCTGAACGAGCGGGCACACAGCCGGATGGCGGAAGGTCGCGTAGGCTTCCTTGACGATTCGGGCGAAAACATCCGGCTCGATTTCCCCTTCAACGAAGGGTGAAAGGACGCGCACCGCAAGATCGGGATAGGAAAGGCCGCGCATGGTGCGAATGTCGTCTTGGCTGAATTGCGGCCAAGATTCCGGCAGATAAAGGCCGCCATCGCGTGCCAGACCCGCCAGAAGCGCATCTCGAAAACCAAGCTTTGGGGCATTTCCGCGGGTGCTGACGAACTTCATGGCCGGGTAATCCGTAATTCTGAATGATTGCACTTGCTGTGGACCGTGCAGATGCGCACTGCATCAGGACGTCGCATTTCGGACGCGGGCTGTGTATAGGACAGCGGTTCGGTTTGAAAGCATATATGGGGGTTCACGTTGAAGACTGGTGGTATTTTCGCCGGCTCGCTCATGATGGGCTTGGCCTTGTTCGCCGCAGGTTGTCAGTCCAGCGACAATCCTACACGTGACGTGCCGGACATGGCAAAGCCGCCCGCTGTACGCGAATCAGAACTGCGCGCCTATTGCCCGAATGTCGCTGTTCGCTCAGGCACAGCGTTCTACTCAACATACGAACGCGGGGGCAAAGACGATCCGACAAAGGTTGTACACCAAGCCTCTATCAGCGACACGACTCGTGCCTGCACATATGAAGGCGGCAATATGACAATTAAGGTCGCGGCTGCCGGAAAGGTCGTGCCAGGTCCCGCCAGTACATCGGGAACGATCAACATGCCGATCCGGGTTGCGGTTGTACGCGGAACCGACGTTCTTTATTCTCAACTGCATCAAAAACAAGTTGCGGTGAGCGACACTTCGGCTGCTACGCAATTCGTATTTACCGATCCGGCAATCACGATCCCGATGCCGCCGCAGCGCAATGTGTCGATCTTCGTTGGCTTCGACGAAGGTCCGTCGGGCGATTGATTCTGCTCAGGCACTTTCCGACCATTCGGAAAGTGCCGACAAGACAGCGGGAAAATCTGCCCAGCGCCGGATTACTGTTTCGGCGCCCGCTTCAGTTAGCTGATCCGCATGGCCAGTATAGCTGTGCGAGCCGCCCGTATAGCCGATGACACGCATGCCGGCAGACACAGCGCCGGTGATGCCATGAACGGAATCCTCGATAACGAAAGTGGCTTCCGGTCGCGCTCCTTCTTTTTGCGCAGCTTGGAGATAGATATCGGGTGCAGGCTTGTGCCGGATGCCGGGGTTATCTCGAGCCGAATAAATGTGACCTTCGAAAAATGGTTTCAGATGCACTTTCTCAAGCATGAAATCGAGCCGGTGCATTTTAGAGTTAGAGCAAATGCAGCGCTTCGCGGAAACTGATGCAACCGCTTCATGCGCGCCTTCAAGTGCGCGAACTTCAGCGCGCAGGCGCTGGTCCATCATTTTTTCGGATTCATCAATCAAGCGAGCCTGAAACGGTATATTGCTCTCTGCTTCAACCTGTAGAAGCACGTCCTTGAATGTCAGCCCAGCGTAACGCTCGGCAAATTCGGCTGCCTCGATGGGATAGCCTGCGGCAGTCAGGATCGCGGCGTCTACGCGGGCGCAGATAATTTCCGAGTCAACCAAGACCCCGTCGCAGTCGAAAATAACTAGATCGGGTTGAGGCATGCTTCGGCTCCGGGATGCGCAGAAAATCTAGCTTGGAAGCGGCGGGGTCTAAACCAGAGCGCGCTGCGACGCAAATCTTTGCAGAGTTCATCAAATGTTTACCCCGTCCGGTAACCATAACAGCGAGTAAAAACCTTATAACGCGTAGTTTCGAGTGCCCCATGACCGCCTTGCGTCTCGCTGCCGACCTGCCTTCGCTAGCCCATTCGTCCTCGCCTGAAACCAGCCCGGAATGGCTTAACACGATCATCAAGGGAGACTGCGTTGCGGCGCTGAACCGTCTGCCGGATCACTCCATCGACGCGATCTTCGCCGACCCGCCCTACAATCTCCAGCTCGAAGGCGCGTTGCATCGCCCGGATCAGTCCAAGGTGGACGCGGTTGACGATGAATGGGACCAGTTCGAAAGCTTCCAGGCCTATGACGCCTTTACCCGTGCATGGCTTCTGGCCGCGCGCCGAGTCTTGAAACCCACCGCCACGATCTGGGTCATCGGCTCCTACCACAACATTTTCCGCGTTGGCGCGATCATGCAGGATCTCGGCTTCTGGATACTCAATGATGTTGTGTGGCGCAAAACCAATCCGATGCCGAATTTCCGCGGCCGCCGTTTCCAGAACGCTCATGAAACCATGATCTGGGCGAGCCGTGACCGCGACGCCAAGGGCTATACCTTCAACTACGAATCCATGAAGGCGGCCAATGACGATGTGCAGATGCGCTCCGACTGGCTGTTCCCGATCTGCACCGGCAATGAGCGCCTGAAGGACGACAAGGGCGTCAAGGTCCACCCGACGCAGAAGCCGGAAGCGCTTCTTGCCCGCGTGATGCTGTCGTCCACGAAGCCGGGCGATGTCATTCTCGACCCGTTCTTCGGTTCCGGCACGACGGGCGCGGTTGCCAAGCGCCTTGGCCGCAATTTTGTCGGCTGCGAGCGTGAGCAGACTTATATCGACGCCGCGCAAGAGCGGATCGACAATGTGAAACCGCTGGAGAATGTTTCGCTCGAACTCATGATCAGCAAACGCGCCGAGCCGCGCGTTGCCTTTGTCAGCCTCCTTGATGCGGGCTTGATGAAGCCCGGCACCAGGCTTTTCGATTCAAAGCGCCGTTACAGCGCCATCGTGCGCGCAGACGGCACGTTGAGCAGCGACAATCTGTCGGGTTCGATCCACAAGCTCGGCGCGCTCGTGCAGGGCGCGGAAGCCTGCAATGGCTGGACTTTCTGGCATTATGAACGTGCCGGTGGCCTGACCGCGATCGACGAACTGCGTCGAGTGGCACGCGTGGGTATGCAGCGCGCCGGCGCCTGACGGGGCCCGTTAATGAAGGCGGCGCAGGTCCGCCTTCCAGGCAGGCTGCCTTCAAAAACGCATGCCTAGTCCCTTGAGGTCGTCTTCAAACTGCCCGGCATCGATAAACAGCAGCGCTTGCCAGCCGGCTGCCTTGGCGCCTTCCACATTCTTCAGGCTGTCATCGGTGAAGATTGTCGCTGCCGGATCGAGGTCGAAATCGGCCGCGTGGCGGTCATAGATCGCTTTGTCCGGCTTGATGAGGCCGATTTCGCCTGAAACGGTCACGCCGCGCGGTTCTGCCAGAAACGGGAAGATCGTGCGGGCTTGCGCGAATGTGTCGGCTGCAAAATTGGTCAGCATGGTCACGTCGTAGCCGGCGTCGATAAGTCTCCGCATCAAGATGACGCTGTCTTCGTAATGATGGCTGACCATCTCGTGCCAATGCATCCGGAAGGCGCGAATCATGGCTTCCTGTTCCGGAAACTGCGCGATCAGGAGGGCTTCCGCATCTTGCCACGGCCGGCCTCGATCCTGTTCGATGTTCCAGGCGCTGGTGCAGACATTGTCGAGGAACCAGCGCCGTTCTTCTTCATCCGGGATCAGCCGTGAAAACGGGATGGCCGGGTCGTAATGAATCAGGACGCGGCCGATGTCGAAGACGACATGCTCGATTTCATTCATGGTTTTCCGCTCGGTATAGTCCTGAACATGTCGGGCATGGCCGCTTCGATGGCCTTTTTCATGACCGTCGGCAAGGCTTCGCCGGGCACTGCCGCTTGTTGCGACCACCACATGCCGGCCGGGGTCGGGCCGTCGAAGTCGCCGCGATAAACATCCAGCATCAAGGTGAAATGCGTGAAGACATGGGTGATCGTGCCGGCGCGGTTCCAGTTTGTGGAAACCGGCTGCGCTTCAAGCCCGTGTTTGGTTTCGCCTGACCAGATGCTGCCGGGAATTTCCGTCATTCCAGCAAGCAGTCCCTTGTCAGGTCGCTTTTTCAACAGGATCGCGCCATCGCGCCGCACTGCAACGAAGGCCGAGCCATAGCGCACCAGGCGTTCGGCCTTGGGCTTCTTGACGGGAAAGCGCTCCGGCTCACCCTGCGCGAGCGCCATGCAATCCTCATTCAGTGGGCAAAGAAAGCAGCTCGGGCGGCGCGGCGTGCAGATGGAGGATCCCAGATCCATCAGCGCCTGCGCGAAATCGCCTGGCCGATCCTCCGGCACGAGAGGCTCCAGTACCCTGCGAATATCTGCTTTTGCCTGTGGCAACGGTGTTTCGATACGGTAAAGCCGCGTCATCACCCGTTCGATATTCCCGTCGATCACGACAGCGGCCCGATTGAAGGCGATCGCGGCAATGGCGGCAGCGGTATACGGGCCGATACCGGGCAGGGCGCGCAATCCTTCTTCCGTGTCGGGAAAGATGCCGCCGAATTCGGCTGCCACGAGGGTCGCGCATCTCTTGAGATTGCGGGCGCGCGAATAATAGCCGAGGCCGGCCCAAGCGCGCAGAATATCGTCTTCGCTCGCCGCCGCCATGTCGAGGATACTCGGCCAGCGCTGCGTGAAAGCGATAAAATATTTCTTCACCGCTTCGACGGTTGTCTGCTGCAGCATGACTTCGGAAAGCCAGACGCGGTAGGGATCGGCACGCAGTCCACGCGCCGCGTCTCCCGGTGAGATGCGCCAGGGCAGAACGCGATGGTGCAGATCGTACCAAGCGAGAAGACGCCTGGTTGGTGATGGGGCAGCGGGTGAAACCCGCTCGGGAAGTGATGTCATGCGGCGGACGACCGGCTATGATCGAGCGTGGCGAAGCTTTAAAGGCATCTCATGGCAGAGAAACGTCGCAGCTACAACGCCCAGCCCGTCAGCGATATTTCCACCGCGATCCTTGATCCGGTGCTGCGCAAACGCGCGGGTATATCCGTAGGCCTTGTTCAATCCTGGGAAGAGATCGTTGGACCGAAGGTCGCAGCCTCCTCGCGACCTGAGAAAATTCAGTGGCCGAGACGTGCGAGCGAGGATGAACCTTTTCAGCCAGCGACATTGATTGTTGCCTGCGAGGGCCTCGCGGCGATGCGGATTCAGCATGAAACCACCGAGATCATCGGTCGGATCAATTCGTATATGGGGTTCCCGGCGATCGGCCGTGTCCGGATAATACAAAAGCCGCTTCACCAGCCAACCCTCAAACCGAAGCGGGAGCTGCGGCCTTTGACCTCGAGCGAGAATGAGGAGATGGCGCGAAGATTGGATAAGATTGAAGATGAGGGGCTTCGGCAATCGCTGGATGCATTGGGACGTTCAATCATCGGGCGCAGGAATAACACCGATTGAGAGCCGTCTTTCAGATTGCAGGAATTGTCGAATGTCACTTTCGTGAACGCTTTGTTTCTCGCGCATAAATGGTTTAACGACAAGATCGCCGTATTTGCTGCACAGTTTGCAGACATTGCGAAACAGATAATTCTTTTGATGTGATAGGTGAGTCCAATCATGACGCCTCCGCTTACACGCCGTTCCCTGCTGGGCTCACTGGCTGTCGTTCCTGCTGCGATCGTTTTGGCGTCTTGCAGCGACACCGGCGAAGCCAATGCTCAAACGCAATCGTCCACGGCCGCGCCGGCTTCGACGGGCAATGTGGATATGGCCAAGCTGCTTGAAGCCGGTAGCCTTCCCGAAAAGGTTATGGGCAAGGAAGACGCCCCGGTCACGATTGTCGAATACGCATCCATGACTTGTAGCCATTGCGCCCATTTCGATGTCGCGACGCTACCGACCATCAAGGAAAAGTATATAGATACGGGTAAAGCTCGCCTGATCCTGCGCGAATTTCCTTTCGATCCGCGTGCGGAAGCCGGCTTCATGTTGGCGCGCTGCGCCGGAGACAACTACTTCGCGATGGTTGATGTCCTGTTCAAGCAGCAGGAGCAATGGGCCCCCGTTCAGGACGCCAAAGCCGCCTTGCTGCAGATCTCCAAGCTTGCCGGCTTTACACAGGAAAGCTTTGAGGCATGCTTGACCGACCAGAAGTTGCTCGACGATATCAGGGCTGTCCGGACCCGCGGCTCCCAGGAATTTGGCGTCGATGCCACACCAACCTTCTTCATCAACGGCAAGAAATATTCTGGTGCCCTATCCGTTGACGAGATGTCGGCCATCATTGACAGCCTTCTTTAAGGGGTTTGGCTACTCCATCCTTGACGTGATTTCGGCTTCAAAAAGGGACAAGCGCTGATGCGCTTTTCCCGCCTGCGCCTCATTGGATTCAAATCCTTTGTAGAATCTGCTGATTTCTTAATCAAGCCGGGGCTGACTGGCGTTGTCGGCCCGAATGGCTGCGGCAAATCCAACCTTGTCGAAGCCTTGCGCTGGGTGATGGGCGAAAGCTCCTACAAGAATATGCGTGCGTCCGGCATGGACGACGTCATTTTTTCGGGATCCTCAACCAGACCTGCGCGCAATACTGCCGAGGTCACGCTGTTCCTCGACAATTCACAGCGTACAGCGCCATCTCCTTTCAACAGTGATGACGAACTGCAGATTTCCAGGCGCATTGAGCGCGAAGCAGGTTCCATCTACCGGATCAACGGCAAGGAAGCCCGCGCCAAGGATGTGCAGCTTCTGTTCGCCGACCAGTCGACCGGTGCGCGCTCGCCGTCCATGGTCGGGCAAGGCCGCATCGGCGAGTTGATACAGGCCAAGCCGCAGGCACGCCGGGCGCTGCTTGAAGAAGCCGCTGGTATTTCCGGCCTGCATACCCGCCGGCACGAAGCCGAATTGCGTTTGCGCGCTGCCGAACAAAATCTCGAACGCCTTGATGATGTCGTGGGCGAGCTTGGCACGCAGATCGAAAGCCTGAAGCGTCAGGCGCGGCAGGCCCAGCGCTTCAAGAACCTGTCTGCCGATATTCGCAAAGCAGAGGCCACCGTTCTCCACCTTCGCTGGACGCTGGCGAAGGAACAGGCTCACCAAGCACAAGGTATTTTGCATCAGGCAACAATGCTCGTTGCAGATCGTGCAGCAAAACAGATGGAAGCCGCCAAGCTCCAAGGCGTGGCGGCGCATCACCTTCCCGCACTTCGCGAAGCGGCAGCGGCAGCGCTATCGACTGTTCAGCGTCTCGAAGTGTCGAAGGCCGAACTCGGAAATGAAGCCAAACGCCTAGAAGAGCGCCAGCTTGAGTTGCGCAAGCGATTGGAGCAACTGGACGCCGATATTGAGCGGGAAGATCGGCTATGCGCAGACAATGAAGCGGCAATCGCGCGTTTGGATGAGGAGGAGCAGACGCTTCGACAGGAGGAAATGTCTTCTTCTGAAAGACCCGACCGGATTGAAGCCCTGAAACAAAGCGAAGCGGCAGTTGCGTTGGCTGACCAGCGTTTGTTCGAGATGACGGGACGCCGCGCGGAGGTTGCCGCGCACCGTTCGGTTCTTGAAGATGCGGTTCGATCCGAGCGTGAGCGTTTGGGTAAGCTTGAAGCACAAAAATCGGACATTCAGCACGCTCTCGACAAAGCAAAGCAGGCAGAAACATCCGTAGCTGGAGTCACCGCAGCGCAGGAGTCCTTAGCCGAAACGCAGCTCCAACTTCGTCGAGCTGAAGCCGACGTCAAACAAACGGAAACTGCACTAGTCGTTGCCCGGGGTGAGGAGTCGGAAACCCGAACTCCGCTAGCCGAGGCGAAGGCCGCACTCACGCGAATTGAAGCCGAAGCTCAAACTTTAGAGAAGCTTTTGCGGTCCGGATTGGGAAAAGAATTTTCTCCAGTCCTTGATCGGATCGAAGTCGAACCCGGTTATGAAGCAGCTCTTGGCGC
>JAFAGL010000159.1 GCA_023422735.1 Pseudomonadota bacterium | reverse complement strand
GCCCGATGTTTCGAGAACTTCGAGCGCGCGCACGATGCGTTGGCCATCGCTTGGACGCAGGTTCCTCGCCATCGCAGGATCCTCGACCTGCAGGATCCGGTGCAGCTTGTCCGGTCCTTCTTCATGCAGTTTATAGCGCCAGCGGTCGCGGATATGGACAGGGATATTCGGCATTTCCGCAAAGCCTTCCACAAGTGCGCGAAAATAAAGCCCGGTGCCCCCAACGAAGATGAGTGGCCGGTCGCCCGCTTTCGCAGCAAGTCCCGCAACGTCGCGCAGGAAAGCGCCGGTCGAATGGGCCGTCAAAGGAGACACATGGCCGTAAAGCGCGTGTCTCACCTTGTTGAGATCCTCCTCCCCCGGTCGCGCGGTCACGACGCGCAACACATCATAGACCTGCATGGAGTCGGCGTTTACGATCATGGCGCCATTGTCGACAGCCAGTTGCAACGCCAGTGCCGACTTGCCGCTGGCGGTTGGCCCCGCTATCAGGGTGGCATTGCGGATCAAACCCGCCAAATCCCTCGAATTGCTGTCTGAAACGCTCATGTCTCTTGTCGTCACACTTGTCTGCCATCCTGCAAACCCGTGCCTGACGGCGTCGGTTGCCGGTCATGTCGCCACTGAAATCGGCGCAGGTTCGGTCGTTTGGCTGGGCGAGAACATCGCCTGCGATTGTTTTCCCGCATCTGACGCCGGCAAAGCCGAAATCGAGCAACTGGGCCGGGAAGCTTTAGCCGATCATCCGGTCGATATCATAGTGCAGGATGCCGCAGCTCGCAGGAAAAAAATCCTGATCGCCGATATGGATTCCACCATGATCGACCAGGAATGTATCGACGAACTTGCGGCAGAAGTTGGATTGAAGGAACATGTCGCGGCAATCACGGCCCGCGCCATGAACGGCGAAATCGCATTTGAACCGGCCCTGCGTGAACGTGTGGCGCTTCTCAAGGGTCTCGAAACCGGAACAATCGCCAAAGTCATCGCCAATCGCATCAAGCTCGCTTCCGGCGGGCGCAGCCTTGTCGCGACAATGCGGGCAAACGGCGGGTACGCCGCTCTTGTTTCCGGCGGGTTTCTCGATTTCACCAACCCGATCGCTGCTGAACTCGGCTTCGATGAAAATCGCGCCAATCGCCTGTTATCGGAAAATGGCCGCTTTTCCGGCCTCGTCGAGGAGCCGATTCTGGGCAAGGAAGCCAAGGCTACCGCCTTGCGCGAAATTGCGGCCGCACGTGGTCTGCAACTGGCCGATGCGATTGCAGTGGGTGACGGCGCCAATGATCTTGATATGATCCGGCTGGCCGGCAGCGGCGTCGCGCTTCACGCCAAGCCGACGGTCGCCGCGCAGGCATCGATCCGAATCGACCACGCCGATCTGACCGCTCTTCTTTATCTTCAGGGATATAAACAAACGGAGTTCGCTGTTTGACCTTTCTTCGTACCAAACGTCTCAATCTTCGGCCTTGGGAAGAGCGCGACCGCGATTTCTTCCACATCATCAATTCCGATCCCGACGTCATGCGGTTCTTTCCCTATCGCCGCGATCGGGCGCAGGCTGATGCATTGTTGAACCGTTTGAACGCTGAAATCATTGAAAACAGCTTCAGCTTCCAAGCGATCGAAGTCGCGCAAACGGGAGAATGCGTCGGCTTTGCCGGATTGCACAAAGTCACCTCCCTGCCTAATCTTGCACCCGGATCCGTGGAAATCGGATGGCGGCTCGCCCGCAACACCTGGGGCAAAGGCTACGCAACGGAGGCCGCGCGCGAATGGCTGCGCTTCGGTTTCGAAGAATGCGGACTGGACGAAATCGTGTCTTTCGCCGTTTCCACGAACACGCCATCGCTCGCGGTTATGGAGCGCATCGGCATGCACCACGATGCAGCGGCTGATTTCAACCATCCCGAAGTGCCTGATGATCAGCCGCGTTTGAAGCCGCATGTGGTTTATCGCATCACGCGGGAGGAGTGGAAAAACCTTCCCACACCAACGACTTGAACCACTTTTCGGAATCGGTTTCGCAAGGCGTTAAACCAATGCCGAACCTTGAGAAGGAAGCTTCATGTCACTGTTGACCACGCTTCTCATTTTGACGGCCTCGTCTGGCGCGTTGCCGGCAGAGCCGATCTCCGCGCAAGGTTCTTTCCCGGTTGCGTGTACGTATGTCTCGACATTCGAGACGAAGACATCCGAGCGCTGCGCCAGAAAGCGCGGCGACACCTATGAAATCGCGCCGGAGATTTTACGCGACCTGACCTATTCGGAAGGTCTCGCCAGCATCGCCTTTCATGGCCACGGATGGTTTTATCGCCACCGCAACGGGCGCATGATGGAAATGCTCACTTTCGACAACGGCCCCGACTCGTTCGAGGAAGGTTTTGCCCGTGGCCGGGTCGATGGAAATATGGTGTTCGTGGACCATGGCCTCAATGTGCGGCTCGAACTGCCCTACACATTTGCATTTCCATTCAGCCGCGGTCGCGCCGTGGTGTGTCAGGGATGCGTTGAAGTCTCAAAGGACAATGGCGAGCACCGCGCTATGGAAGGGGGCAAATGGGGAGCGATCGACAAGACCGGTCGCCTGGTGGTCCCGATGACCGCCAATATGATGGATGTCTACGACCGTGTGC
>JAFAGL010000141.1 GCA_023422735.1 Pseudomonadota bacterium | reverse complement strand
GCTCTGAGTGGAAGTGGCCGACGCGATCACGCTCGACGTTTGCCAAGCGCTTCTGGGCTTCGCTGGCGACGCCACATCACCTGACATAAAAGGCGCCACTAGAAAAATGCTTTGCTTCGTCAAAATTTCCAGAAACGCGTTTTGAAGATCGGGCGAAGCTTTCACCTTTACCTGCATGGCGGTGATAAAAGCTTCACGATCCTTTCTAAGAATTTCGATTTTGTTCTGGATCGCTTTGGCGATTTCCGGATCGGGATGCTCTACCCGCGATGGGAAATCTGGTGGGTAAGCGACTGGCAGACCATCATTGCCGGTTGCTGACAGATCACCATCCTCTTTCTCAAGAAGTTCCGTAAGCTTGCGATGCACCTCATCGTAATGGGCACGCTCTTGCAGCGTCATCGCAGCGAGATGCGTTTGGTGCTTGGTGCGCGAAAGAGCGGTTTCATAGGCATTCTCGATATGGATACGCTCAATGCTGACCGCCGACGCAATACCCGTGGTCGCCTGATGAATCTCATCAAGGCGCTCCATCGCAGATTGGAAACTGTCCAGACCGGCATTGATCCTGGACAACACGCCTGGTGGCGAGGCAACGGGCCGCCTTGTTTTCGAACTTGCTGGTATTGCTTTTGAGCTTACCCTAGAAGTCTCTTTGTGCTCCGCACGTTTCGTACCTGGCGCGTTTTCTTCCGGATGCTCATTCTTGCGCAGCGAAAAATAAGTCGACCAGATCACAACCAGCTGAATCCCGATCAGTGCTGGATTATGCAGGCTCACCAATGTGAAAACTGACCATACGATACAAGCAATTAGAAGATATGCCGACATGAATACGCGCACAGCTACGATGCTGACGATAATCAGGAAAAGATATTCGGCAATTCCCATCCAAGGCCTCGCAACAACCGAAACAATTTTGAATACAGCTTCAGTGCCTTGATGACTTGCCATATTGTCAAAGCTGAAAGAAGCCCACCTTCCGCAGTTTGCTTCGCAGATCGGATATTCCGCTGCGGCAGTCTGCTGCGTTCAACCCGAGAAACGCATTAGGTCGTATTTCGGCCAGTCCCCATCTATCGCACGCATGACTTCTCGGAAGAGTGATCCTATTCTCGGTTTTCCAAGGAGGTCTGCCCGTGAATCACAACCAACAATTTTTCATCGACGGCGCATGGGTTTCGCCAAGCACGCCCGCCACGCTGGAAGTCGTCAACCCCGCCACGGAAGAAGCCTTCACCTCCATTGCGGTGGGCACGAAGGCCGATGTCGACAAGGCAGTGGCAGCCGCGCGTGCGGCTTTCTCGAGCTTTGCATTCACCGCCAAGAATGAGCGTCTCGATCTCTTGCAACGCATCTTGGCCGCGTATCAGGCACGCATGGAAGATCTGGCGCAGGCTGTTTCGCAGGAAATGGGCGCGCCAATCGAATTTGCCCGCAATTCGCAGGCCGCAGCCGGCAGCGCGCATATCCAATCCACCATTGCGGCATTTGAAAAGATGGATCTCACCGAGCAACGCGGCACGACGCTGGTGGCGCGCGAACCGGTAGGTGTTTGCGCACTGATCACGCCCTGGAACTGGCCGCTCAACCAGATCACTTGCAAAGTGGCGCCTGCCATCGCCGCCGGCTGCACCATGGTGCTGAAGCCCTCCGAGATCGCGCCGATCAGCGGCATCATCTTTGCTGAGATCATGGAAGCAGCAGGCGTGCCCCAGGGGGTGTTCAACCTGGTCAACGGAACCGGCCCCGAAGTCGGTCAGCCGATGTCGGAACATCCGGATGTCGACATGGTATCGTTTACCGGCTCGACCCGTGCCGGCGTTCTGGTCGCCAAGGCCGCTGCCGACACAGTCAAACGCGTGGCGCAGGAACTCGGCGGCAAGTCTCCCAACATCATTCTGCCCGATGCCGATCTCCAACGCGCTGTGGCGCGTGGCGTCAAAGCCTGCTTCGGAAATTCCGGCCAGTCCTGCAACGCGCCGACCCGTATGCTGGTGTCTGCGGACAGGCATGATGAAGCACTGGAAATCGCCAAAGCGACAGCCGAAAAGATCAAGGTAGGCGATCCGACCGCGTCCGACACGGTGCTCGGGCCGGTGGTCAGCGAAATCCAGTTCAACAAGATCCAGGGGCTGATCGAAGCGGGCATCAAGGAAGGGGCCACGCTCGCAACCGGCGGGATCGGCCGGCCAGAAGGTCTCAATCGCGGCTATTACATCCGGCCGACAGTTTTCGGTCACGTCACGCGCGACATGACGATCGCACGCGAAGAGATTTTCGGACCTGTTTTGTCCATCATGCCTTATAGCGACATCGAAGAAGCGATCGAAATCGCCAATGATACCGTTTATGGGCTGGCCGCTTACGTTCAGTCAGGAACTCCGGACCAGGCTCGCGCCGTCAGCCACAGGCTTCGAGCCGGGACGATCCATCTCAATTATCCTGCCTGGGACACGTTCGCGCCATTCGGCGGTTACAAGCAATCCGGCAATGGACGCGAATACGCCGATTGGGGCATTCATGATTTTCTCGAGATCAAGGGGATCGTGGGTTATGGAGACTAGAAGCGAAATTGCGGCGCAGCAACGCGCCGCTTACAATCCAGCGCTGGCACGCTGGGCAACATCCGTTTTCGGCGTCAGCTCGGCGTCGAGAATGGCAATGATGCGGGCCACGAACTCACAACGGCTGGTATAGAAAATGGTTTGCCTGTCGCGCCGGGTCTGAACCAGACCGACCTTGCGCAAGCGCGCAAGGTGTTGCGAGATTGCGGACTGGCTGAGATCAGCTCGGCGCGCCAGTTCGTTGACCGGAACTTCTTCAGCCAGCAATTGACGCATGATCAACAGCCGCTTAGTGTTGCCGAGCGCAGACAGGACGGCGGCCGAACGCGCCGCGATATGTGTTTCGCTTTTAGACAAACCCACCACCTATATTTCGTCTTGTTGCATCGCCGCAAAAGAAACGAATGCAGGTGGTATTTGTTGCACGCCTCAACAAAAATTTTTGCGGGCAAAGTTTTATTAGCTGGAGCTATGCCCGCGCGCGTCAAGGACCAAATATAAGTTTTTCCGAGGATTTTTCGAACTTTCAGCGACGCGCGATGCGCTGAATCAGCCCCGGAAAAATCTATACATGGAAACGCCCTTGCGGTTATTTCGCCCCGAAATCAGACCGGTTCAGCTGTGCAGCCTACATATGCAATGCGTGCCCCAGAGCTTTCAATGCAGCTTCCTGGAAAGCCTCGCCGCGTGTCGGGTGCGAATGGATCGTGCCGGCGATGTCTTCGAGACAAGCGCCCATTTCGATCGCCAGTCCGAAGCCTGCCGCCATTTCCGAAATGCCGGCGCCGACCGCCTGAATGCCCAGCACCAGATGATTGTCCTTGCGCGCCACAATCCGCACGAAACCGTCTTCACGTTCCATCGTCATCGCCCGACCATTGGCGCGAAACGGGAAGTTCGCAACGATGGTTTCGAAGCCAGCAGCCTTCGCTTCATCGGGCTGGAGCCCGGCTGAGACGATTTCCGGATCGGTAAAACAGATCGCGGGAATACAGCGTTTGTCCCAGCTGTCGTTTTTTCCAGCAATGACTTCGACAACCAGCTCGCCCTGAGCCATCGCGCGATGCGCGAGCATCGGTTCACCCGTCACGTCGCCAATTGCATAGATCCCACGCATGGACGTGCGGCAGCGCCCATCGATCTTGATGAATGCGCGATCCATGTCGATGGCGACGGCCTCGAGATTGAGGCCTTCCGTGTTCGGACGACGACCGACCGTGACGAGAATCTTGTCTGCCTCGACTTCGATCGCCTCGCCCGACGCGTTGGTAACCGCAACCGTCCCGTCCGTTGCGCCAGTCACCCTGGCGCCGGTCATGACAGTGATACCGAGCTCTTCCAGGCGTTTGGAAACAGGCCCGGTCAGTTCGGCATCATAAAGCGGCAGAATGCGCTCGGCCATTTCCACGATCGTCACTTTCGAGCCAAGCTTGGCATAAGCGATGCCCAGTTCCAGCCCGATGTAACCACCGCCCACCACGCATAAACGCTGCGGCACAGTTTCGAGCTCCAGCGCGCCGGTGGACGAGATGACATGCTCGCTAAACGGCAGGAAGGGAAGTTCCACGGATTGCGATCCGGTCGCAATGATCACGGATTGCGCAGTGACGATGTCGTTCTCACCATCGGCCCGGGCAACGAGAACTGTCTTCCCGTCCTTGAAGCTCGCGGTCCCGTTGAGGACAGTGACCTTGGCCTTGCGCAAAAGACCGCCAACGCCACCCGTCAGCTTTCCCACCACCCCGTCCTTCCAGGCCATCGCGGTCGGCAGATCGAAGCGTGGATCTGCGACAGTAATGCCCAGTTCGTTTTTCTGCGTGAACCGATGCGCGGCTTCGAACTGCTCGGCCACATGAATCAGCGCCTTGGACGGAATGCAGCCGACATTCAAACAGGTGCCGCCGACATTGGCGGCTTCAACCAGAATCGTATCCATTCCCGCCTGGCCGGCCCGGATGGCGGCCACATAGCCGCCCGGTCCGCCACCAATCACCAGAACCTTGCATTTGCGATCAGCCATGGGATCACCCCTCCATGAAAAGCATTGCGGGCTCTTCGAGCAGAACCTTGATGCGCTGAACGAAGCTCGCGGCGTTCCAGCCATCTACGATGCGATGGTCGAAAGAGGACGACAGATTCATCATCTGACGCGGCACGAATTGCGAGCCATCCCACATGGGCCGGGTCTGCATCTTGTTGACGCCGACGATGGCAACTTCCGGATGATTGATGATCGGCGTGTGAACAAGACCACCCATGGCGCCGAGCGACGTCACGGTGATGGTCGAACCGCGCAGTTCATCGCGCGTGATCGTGCCCTTGCGGGCGCTATCTGCCAGCCGGTTGACCTCGCCTGCGGTGTCCCACAGATCGCGAGCCTCGCAATGTTTGACATTGGCGACCATCAGGCCATTCGGCGTTTGCACCGCCATGCCGATATGCACGCCGCCATGTTGATGCACGACGCCGGCCTCGTCGTCGAAAATCGAGTTGACCACAGGCTCGTCACGGGTGGCCAGCACGATCGCCTTGAACAGAAATGGCAAAAGGGTCAGCTTCGGCTGGTCTTGCTGCTTTGATTTGTTCAGCGCCGCGCGCAGTTCCTCCACCTTCGTAACATCGATCTCTTCAACATAGGTGATGTGAGGGATATGCTTCTTGGACGTCGCCATCTTGTCGGCGATCATGCGTCGCAGGCCAACAACCTTGATGTCCTTCACGGAGGTGTCAGGGGCAAGACCACGCTTCGCCGAACCGCCACTTTGCCCGGCACCCTTCTCAAAAACTGCGTCGAGATCGGCATGCGTGATGCGGCCCGCGGGACCGGAGCCAGCCACTTGACGCAGATCGATGCCGGCTTCCCTGGCACGCAACCGCACAGCAGGCGATGCCTGGGGCTTTTCGCCTTCCGCCCGCGGAGCGGAGGCAGCACCGGTGGTGGGTTGCCGCGGCGCTGAGGCTTGTTCAGGCTTGGCCGCGGGCTTTGCGTCGGAAACAGGCTCAGGCTTCGGTGCTTCCTGCGACGGAGTAGCGGCATGTGCGCCCACAGGCTCGGAAGCCACGGGTTCGGCGGCATCGCTCGGGGCTTTATCTGCCTCGCTCAGATTGCCTTCCCCGACAACTTCCAATCGGATCAACTCGCTGCCGATTGCAAGCTTTTCACCGACCTCGCCGCCAAGTGACACAACGGTGCCGCTGACACTGGTAGGAATTTCGACCGTCGCCTTGTCGGTCATCACGGATGCGACGACCTGATCCTCCTGGACTGGATCGCCGACCGCGACATGCCATTCCACCAGTTCGGCCTCGGCAATACCCTCACCGATATCCGGCATCTTGATTTTCAGAAGTCCCATGATCTCCATCCCTTCCGTCGAACGCCATCCGACCAAGCCTCACTTGCATCCTATCGCGAGGCAAGACGGAAAGAGTTTTCTTTGCGACATCGAACAAGCCCGAACGCAGCAGAAACTTTCGTGGAAGCGAAAAAGGACGAAAGAAGTTCCCTCCTTTCGTCCTTGGTCAAAGTCCAGATCACGTTTCTCAGGCTTATTCGGAAAGATCCGCCAAAGCCCGAACCAAGCAGTCAAACACGCTCGGCAACACAGACACGCTCATTGCAGGCATGTTTCTGCAGCCTGAAAAGCGCTTATTCCTGCGCCGGCTGCTGTTGCTGACCTGCCTGGGCCTGTGATGACGCGAAGCTGTCGAACGGCAATTCCGCCACGCGCGACCAGACATACTGCTTTTGCGTGTAAGGCAGCCAGTTGTCGTAGAACTTCTTGAACTTCGGATTGCTGGCAGCGTACTCGCCGTAAAGCTTGCGCGATTCCTCCTGCGCAGCCTTCAACACGTCAGAAGGGAATGGCCGCAGCTTTGCGCCAGCTCCAACCAGCCGGTACAGCGCCTCGGGATTGTTGGCGTCGTATTTCGCCAAGCAATGAACCATTGCCTCCGAAGCCGCAGCTTCCATGGCTGCCTGATACGGTTTCGGCAGTTCGTTCCACTTGTCGAGATTGACGGCGAGCATGACATTGGCCGTTCCCTCCCACCAGCCGGGATAATAATAAAACGGCGCAACCTTCTGCAAACCGAGCTTTTCGTCATCATAAGGACCCGAAAATTCGGCCGCATCGATCGTTCCACGCTCCAGCGACGGATAGATGTCGCCGCCACCCAGAACCTGCGGAACCACGCCAAGGCGGGAAAGAATTGTGCCGCCAAGACCGGCAATGCGCATCTTGAGACCCTTGAGGTCCTCCAGCGACTTGATCTCCTTGCGATACCAACCGCCCATCTGCGCACCGGTATTGCCGGAAGGAATGGCGTGAATGTTATAGTCCCGCATGAACTCGTTCACGAGCTCGCGGCCGCCACCATAATACAGCCAGCTGATATGCTGGCGCGTGTTCAAACCGAAAGGCAGCGAGGTATCGAAAGCAAAAGTCGGATCCTTGCCGATACCGAAGGACGACAACGTGTGTGCGCATTCCACCGTACCGTTGGTAACGGCATCCATGGCTTGCAAGGCAGGCACGATTTCGCCCGCAGCAAAAGGCTGAAGCGTGAAATTGCCGTCCGTGGCTTCCGCCACCCGCTTCGACACATGGTCACTCAAACCATAAAGCGTATCGAGGCTCTTCGGATAGGCTGACGTCAGGCGCCAGTTGATCTTGGGCATCGACTGCGCAAGCGCGGGCGCGGCCAGAACGGATGCAGTGGCAGCCGCAGCACCGGCACCACCTGCTTTCCGGAAAAATGAACGGCGGTCCATGGTATTTCCTCCCTCGTGTCTGAGCACTCAGCAAGCCTGTTTGCTTGCAGCTTCAGACAACTTATTACCGCTTCCACCCCGTCATTGCCTAGCGGTTTTCCAAACTCGCTGACGGGCGATAATCAAGGGCCCGCGCTAGAAGGCCAGATCGCTAGGCCGCGTCGGCGACCGGCGTGCGGTGGCGCTTGTGGACAATTTCAATCAGCGACGCGATTTCAGCGTCGCGCAAGGTCGCGTCCCACTTCAATTCGTCCGACAGAATGGCAGCGATTTCCCGCACCGCGGCCTCCGTCGCGAGCCCTTCGAAGCCCATTGTCGTACGCCGCAAAACAACGTCTTCCAGCCGCACCACCCGCTCGTTGCGGGCGATCCACGCGATTTCCTGACGCGAATAAGCGGGCGCGGCCGTGAGCTGGTCGTCACCCTTGTCCTTCAACCAGGAAGCGAGCTTCTTCGCCGTCGTGCCGTAACGATCCAAAAGGACCCTCACCCGATCGCGCGACAAGCCGCTCGACTGCGCGAGACCTTCGATCAAAAGAGACACACCTTTTTCGTCACGGGGAAAGCCAACGCCGCCCCCGATCGCGATCGCTTCCGTTTTGACCTTTCGCGGCTGCCTGATGCGCTTCAAGACAACATCGGCGATTTGCTCGGCGCATGCCCGGTAAGTGGTCCATTTACCGCCGATCAAAGTCAGCACCGGCATGTCGCGCGTGCCTTCCGGCTCATAAACTTTCAGCACATGGTCGCGACTGATCGCGCCGGATGCGCCGTCCATGGTATGCGGCAGGGGTCGCACCCCGGCATAAGCAAAGGCGATATCGTCGCGCGTGCAGTTGGCATTCGGCATGACGGAGCGCAGCACATCGAACAGATAGTCGATCTCGGCTTCGGTCGTGTCGCGATCATCCGGCTTCTCGGTCCGAAGATCCGTCGTTCCCAGCAACACGTGACCATCATCAAGTGCGTAAATCAGACATGCTCGATGATCTGGAGTCTCGAAATACAGCATGGTTTCGCCAAGTGCGGCGGAAAGATCGGGCCGGTTTAACACCAGATGCGAGCCGCGTGTGCCGCCCACAAGGCTTTCGGCGATCCCCAGATTGGCGTCGACGCCATCGATCCAGGCGCCGGCGCAGTTGACCACCAGCCTGAAGCGTCGCCGGACGGTGGTGTCGCCGATCTCGTCATACAAAACGGCTTCGCCATTTTCGAGGCCGACAAGCTTGACATAATTGACGCCCAGCGTCCCTTCGCAATCCTTTTCGGCGTCCGCCACGAGCTCCATCGTCAGCCGCTCGGGGCTTTCGATTTTGGCGTCGTAATATTCGGCGACGATCCGTGTTTCAGGCGTCAAACCGGGCAGCGTTTTCAAAGCTTCGTCGCGCTTGATCAGGCGATGTTTTGGCATGGAGCGATGTTGCCACGAGAAGCTGTCGAAAAAAGCCAGTCCGAACTTCAGGATCAGGGCGCCCTTCGGGCCGGGATCCTTGACCAACCGCATAAAGCGCAACGCAGCCTGCAACGTGCCGCCTGCCCAAGACAGCGCCGGAACCCAGACTTTCAGCGGTTTCACCTGATGCGGGGCGTTCAAAAGCAGCCGGTCGCGCTCTTCCACCGATTCGCGCACCAGCTTGAATTCGCCTTGTTCCAGATATCGGATGCCACCATGGATGAGCCGCGAAGGGGCTGCGCTCGTTCCGCTGGCGAAATCGCCCATATCCACCAGCGTGGCTGCCACGCCCTGAGCTGCGAGATCGCGCAACACGCCGACGCCATTGATTCCGCCACCGACGATCAGAACATCGCCGGATTGGCCCGATTGCAGCAACTTCAGCGCTTGCGCTCTCGTTTTCATAGTCCGCACCATCTTTGCCTAAGCGCGACGCTATAAAGCGCCTGGAAGCAGGAACAAAGCGCATCCTGGAGCCGGGGAAGCCGTATCGCCTCAGTCCTCATCCGCGCCGGCTGTCGCTTGCGCGTCAGCCACGGCCTGTAAGGTGGGCGTACGCCCGCCTGCAAGACTGCGCAACTCGGTTCGGACGCGCCGATCAACCCCCATCAATTCGGCGACGCGCCAAACGATATTGTCTTCCAGCTCGTGAGTTTCACCGTCGGCATGAACGATCTGCCACATCAGCGCGATGAATTCGATGCGGCCGTTTTCGTCGAGATTGCGCTTCAAAACGCTGGTGAAGGCGTAAAGGTCGATCGCCTCGCGCTCGGCCTGTTCGCCGGCATCGAGAACCGCGTCAAGCTCGGTGCCGTCAAGTCCGTAACCCGTTTCAAGCGCGCGCCGCAGAACCGCACGTTCCGAATCGCTGCGAATGCCGTCCGCATCCATCACATGCAAGAGAAGAGCCGTGGCCGCCACGCGCGGATCGTCTTCGGAGATCTCCGTCCGGTCGGACTGGTCGGACAGACCTTGTAAAAAGGATATGAGCCGATCGAACATGCGCGCCTTTCATGCGCCGCCCGCCTTAAAACAGACGAAAGCGGGCTGCGTCTTTTTTCTCGTTTTCATCGACACCCGGATCATCCGGCAAACGCGCCAGCCGATCCTCATCCGCATCCTTGACCGGCTCGGGAGCCTCGTCGACTTTCTCCACGGCGACAGCATTCTGCTTGCCGTTTCCGTTCGTGACGGCGGGTTCGGTCTCGTCGAGCGGGGCGGATGGCGATTGCGGCTTGGCGGTCTCCTCGACCGTCTCCGTCGCTGCCTGCTGTTCGGAAGGCTCCGGGGCTGGCTCCGTCAAAAGTTCGGCATCCTCGATTTGCGTGTCCGGCTCAGATTGCATCGGCACCGGCAACGCAACCGATGCGAAATCCTGATCCGCATCCCGTTTTTCGTCATCGTGGCTTTCGATCACCGGTGCGGCACGCTCAACCGGCGTTTTCCATTCAAACACATCGAAGCGTCCGCTGATCGGCGAAATCGGCGCCCATTCGTTGAAAACGGTGTTGTCGGCCACCCAGGCCGGATCGCGGGGCGCCCGCACCGCCTTGGCGAGATATTCGCGGATGCGGCCCTGATTGCGCACATCTGCTTCCTCTATATCGGCCAAAAGCAGATAAACGCTTTCGCGCGGTTCGAGCCGCAAGGCGCTTTCTGCCTGTTCACGCGCCAGCATGAATTCGCGAGCATCCAAGGCAGCACGGGCCACAGCCAGCGCGGATTCGACATTGTTACTGCGCAGCGTTTGCAGCTTCTGGGCGCGCCGCAACCGATCATGCGTGGAATTGCCGGGCCGCGCAAAAACATAAGCCTGCGCGACTTCGGGGTGCGGGCTGCGTTTCCACACATGTTCGAGGATCTTGGAACCGCGGCGCAGCTCGTCATTGCGGAAATAGGCGCGCGCGGCAAGAACCGCCGCCGGAACGAAATCCGGCAACAAGCGATTGGCTTCGATGGCGGTCGCCTTGGCCAGATCGAACTGGCTATCAAACAGGGCCATCGCCTTGCCGGTCAGCATCACCGCCTTGCGACGATGCGCGACATCGCGATCAATCTGCTTGGCGGATTTCTGAGCGTCGACAATCGCCAACGCGCTGTCCCAATCGCCGTTCTGAACCTTTTCTTCCAGCGTCGCGTCAGCAGCCCACGTCAACTGCGGGGCCATGGCGGCGGCCCGGCCGGCAAAATGGCGGGCAGCAGCATGATCGCCTTGGCGCTCAGCTTCCAGATAAAGTCCACGCAAGCCCAGAAGCCGCATTTCCGGGTCGTCCAGCATGGCCTCGAACTTCTTGTGAGCGCCGCTGTAATCGCCCTCCAGCATGGCGGTTTGCGCATCAAGCAAAAACACCAGCGGTTCCTGATCCGAGCTGATGAGCTTGACGGCCTGCTTGCGCATCGCGCGAGCTCTCGCCGCATCACCTGAACCGGCTGCAATCAAGCCTGTGGACAGTGCCTGATAGCCACGGTCGCGACGGCGGACACGGAAATATCTCGACACGGTGTAGGGGCTGTTCCACAGACCTTTCAACACCCACCAGCCAAGCATGACCGCAGCCACAACCGCGACCACGGCAACGGCGGCAACCATCAACGATACGCGATATTGTTGACCGGCGAACACCATTGTGAGTTCGCCAGGCCGATCAGCCAGCCAGGTGAAGCCCAGGCCGAAAGCGAAAACAACGAGCAGAAAAATGAACAAACGGATCATGATCAGGCCTTGAGCGCTTCGGCGATGGCCTTGCCAACGAGATCGTCAGCGGTTTGGCGGGCCCGGACCCTGGACATGAAATTCTGCCCCGCCGCCTTGGACGCTTCGGGCAAACGGTCGAATTCAGACGACGCCTTGGCGTAATCGCCTGTTTCAACCGCAGCTTCCAGCCGCGCTAAAACAGCGCCGGCATCATCTCCCACAGCATCGGCGCCAACTGGCCTGACTTCCACCAGGCTGGTCGCGCTCGACCACAAACGCGACACAACGCCGTTTTCCGGCGCAGGCCGCGCCGCCGAAAGCATCGCGCTGATCGCATCAGGCAGCTCGGCAGCGATTTCCGCCCGTGTCGGAACACCGGTTGCGGCCATATCGCGCAAATTCTCGGCCTCGCTGGTTTCGCCCGCAGCGGCGGCATAGGCATCAAACTCGGTTTGGAACGGCTGGCCCCGATCAATCGCGGCTTTCAACGCCGACGCGGTGATCGCCAAAGCCAAACGCGGATCATTGCTGCGGTCTTCGACCTTCTGACCGAGCGCCTCGATTTCGCTTTGCAACTGGGTGAAACGCTGCTGGCTGTCGCCGTCGGCCTGCTCGTTTGCTTGCAGCGATTGTTCGAGCGCCTGCAAGCGCTGGTTCAAAGGTTGCAATGCGTTTTCAGAAGCGCCGCCGGTCGCCCCACCTTGTTCGACCTGGGCGGTCAATTGATCCAAGCGCTCCGTCAGGGCCTGAATATCGCCGTCCGCGCCAGTTTCGCCTCCGCCTTGCTGGAGTTCCGTGATCTGGCTGCGCAACTCCTCGATCTGGGCTGAGCTGTCGCCGCTGCCGGCTGTTTTTTCCTGCGCCGAACGCAATTCGGCCAGTTCGGCACGCAGACTTTCGACATCCGCAGAAGATGCGCCGCCGGCTGCAACGAGCGGTTCTTCGACGCCGCGAAGGGAATCAAGAAGCCATGATCCGCCCAACACGATCGCGCCGCCCACTATGCCGGCCAGCAGCAAGGAACCAAAACCCGCGCCCTTATTGCGCGAGGAATCTGCGGGACGGGCGGATGCAGGCGGCACGGATGCAGAAGAAGCGCCGGTGGAACGGGGCAGCTCGGAAGAAGACGGAGCGGACGAAGATTTGGTGGCTGGTGACGGCGTCACTGTTGCGGCTGTCTTTCCGGTTTCTGTTGCCGAGGGCGGAGGGCTGACCGCGCTTTTGACGCGTGAATCGGATGCTGGCGCGGACTTCACAGGCGAGGCTTTCGCGGGCGCAGCGGCTTGGTCATTTTCAGGCACCTTGCCTGCCTTTGATGGCTCAGCTTTCACAGCTTCCGGAGCAGGTGCTTTCGCCGATGATGCATTCGGGCCGCGCACACTGGCAGTGGCTTTGCTTTCCGCGCCTGCCGCCGTTTCCTGGGTTACCGTTTCGCCCGCATGGCGTGCGGGGCTGCGAGTCGGATGACCCGAAAGATCGGTGTTCTGCGCTTCGTCGAACGAACTCACACTGCCTTTGGGAGAACCTTCAAAAGGTGCAGCCGTCTTTGTGGGATCGGATTTTTTGGATTCCGAGGCTTTCAAATCGATGGTGACGGGCTCGCGGCTGCTTTTTGAGTGCCGTGTGCTGGGCTTTTTCACCATGCTTCGCTGTCTCCGCTTTTTCCAACGCTGCCCGGCGCGCGAGAAAGCTTGCGACGCCATTGAAGCACATAGAACAGAAGGGTCTTGCGAAAAGGGTTAACCCAACAAGGACGCCGCGACAAACCCAGCGCGCTATAAAGTCGCTTCCAATGTGCGAATCAGGCTTTCTTCGCTCGGAAACTCCGTGACTACCCTCCGGAGCGACTGAGGCAGCGCCTCTGCGATGGCCGGTGACAAGCACACGAAAAGCGTCGTGCGATGAGTTTCGCCCCCCTGTTCGTGCAGGAATTGGGCGAGCAACCGTGCACTGAAGGGCGAATACACCAGCGCAGCGGCGAATTCAGCGTCGAAGCTGGCGGCAACTTCCAGCGCGTCCGGAGTGAGGCTCCGCGTTTGATAGGTTTCGAGCGCAAGCAGATCACGCCCGTATTCACGCATAATCTTTTCAACAACCGGTTTGCGCGGTGTTCCGCACAAATATGCGATCCGCATACCCGGTCCGGTTCGCTTGAGCAGAAGTTCCGCAAGGGACTGCGCATCATGATCGGCATGCGACACCTCGCGGAAGCCGAGTTCGCGGGCAATCCGAGCTGTCCG
>JAFAGL010000084.1 GCA_023422735.1 Pseudomonadota bacterium | reverse complement strand
GATTCCAGGCGTTTCGCGATCAATGGCTATGGCAAAACACAGCCGATCGCGTCCAACGCCACGGAAGATGGTCGCGCGCAGAATCGCCGCGTCGAGATTTATCTGACCCCATTGACCTGAGTTTTCGGGCGCGCTCTGGCGTGCCCTCCATCACGAAACGGAAAAGGCCGCATCTCGGTGTGGCCTTTTTCTTTTCCATTCATCTGCATGCAGCGCAGCAAAGCGCGCACGACAAACCAATGCAGACGACAACGTCTGTGGCCAAGATTCTGATTTTTATGGAAAATGGCTCCCCGGGCCGGATTCGAACCAGCGACCAACCGGTTAACAGCCGGTTGCTCTACCACTGAGCTACCGGGGAACAGAGCTCGTTTGTGAGTGCGCTGCCTATAGCAAAGTGATTTCAGCTTTGCAAAGAGACAATTTGCAAATTCAACATAGTTTGCCGTTCCCTATCGTCACTTTCAGCCGACGCCAAGGCATCTTATGTAGGTCGAAAACATCTGCCGCCGTTAAAGAGAACACCATGATTATCGATGAGGATCTGCCACCCAGGCGCAAGATCACTCTGTTGGGACGTGAATTTCAGATGCCGCAATCGCGTCGCTGGCGGGTGACGATTGGCATCTTGCTGATCCTTGGCGGCATATTGGGCTTCCTGCCCGTTCTCGGCTTCTGGATGTTGCCGCTCGGCATTTTCATTCTGTCTTATGAGTTCGCCTGGGTGCGCAGGAGACGGCGTCGGGCGACGGTCTGGTGGGGAAGGCGAAAGACCGGCAATAAAGAAAATCAGCCGCCGCAAAGCCTTGCGACGGCTGAGAAGTCCGATCTGGATGACCTGTCCCGGTAATTGCCGGGTTCAGCGAAGGCGTTTTGGACGGGGATCCGAAAGTTCACCATTCAGGCGTCGGTCGAGATAATCCGAACATGCGTCGATCAGATCGCTCTCCATTGTGGAGAAGAAGTGGTTGGCGCCGGGCATGATGTTTTGCGTGATCGTGATGCCCTTTTGCGTGTGAAGCTTGTCCACCAGCGTCTGCACATCCTTTTGCGGCGCGACCTTGTCCGAATCGCCATGGATGATCAGCCCGGATGACGGGCAGGGTGCCAGGAACGAGAAGTCATACATGTTCGGTTGCGGCGCGATCGACATGAAGCCTTCCACTTCCGGCCGGCGCATCAACAACTGCATGCCGATCCAGGCACCGAAAGAATAACCGGCGACCCAGCAACTCTTTGAATCCGGATGAAGCGATTGCACCCAGTCAAGCGCGGCGGCTGCATCTGACAATTCTCCCGTGCCATGGTCGAACTCACCCTGGCTGCGTCCGATTCCGCGGAAATTGAAGCGCAGCGTGGTGAAGCCGCGTTTCTGGAACATGTAGAACAGATCGTAGACAATACGATTGTTCATCGTTCCGCCGAATTGCGGATGCGGATGCAGGACAATCGCGATCGGTGCACTCTTTTCTTTCGAGGGCTGATAACGACCTTCAAGACGACCGGCCGGGCCGGTAAAAATGACTTCGGGCATAGAAACTCCACTCGCGCGCCGACCGGCCTGTGCGTGACCCCAGTTGAACGGCAGCATCCGCGCAACGCGCACTTGACGCTCACAACCGGCGTGCCTAGAACGCCTGTTTAGAACCATTCAAAACTGGCGGATAGCTAGGATGCCGCCGGCAAAGCGGCTAGATAGGACGCGGAGCCTTGCGTTTTCAAGGAAATAACGCATCGACACAGATCCAGAACGGGTGCTCGGCTTTTTCGGAGGCTGGTTGATGGTGAATCACGCGCGCACTTATCTGGATTTCAACGCGTCCATGCCGCTGAGGGCAAGCGCCCGGTCTGCCATGCTGGAAGCGTTTGATCTGGCGGCCAATCCTTCTTCCGTTCACGCCGAAGGCCGCAAGGCCCGGCAGATGGTTGAGGCAGCGCGGCGCGATGTTGCCGCGCTTGTGGGTGCTGTTGCCTCGCGCGTGGTTTTTACGTCGGGTGCGACGGAAGCTGCGACCATGCTGTTGACCCCGAGTTGGACGATGGGTCGCGCACCGCTTTTCTTCAGTCGGCTTTATGTCAGTGCCACGGAACATCCCTGCGTCTTGCAGGGTGGACGTTTCTTGCCTGAGCAGATTGATATTTTGCCCGTAACACCGACCGGGCAACTCGATCTCGAAGCGCTGGCGGCACAACTGGATGCACATGATCGCTCCGCCGGTTTGCCGCTTGTTGCAGTTCAGGCAGCCAACAATGAAACCGGCGTCATCCAGCCTTTGGAGACAATCGCCGAGATCGTTCATGCAGCCGGCGGCACCTTGATTGTGGACGCCGTGCAGGCGGCAGGGCGCATCCCCGTTTCATGTTCTGGCGAAAAGGGCGATTATCTGATCGTGTCTGCCCATAAGATCGGTGGTCCCAAGGGCGTGGGCGCGGTGGTGTCCAGCTCCGATGTCATGATGCCGATGCCCCTTATACGCGGTGGCGGGCAGGAGCGGGGCCATCGTGGCGGAACCGAGAATCTGGCGGGTATTGTCGGCTTTGGAGCCGCAGCGCGCGAGGCGTTGGGTGAACTTTCTGCGATGGATGCGCTTGCTGCCCGTAGCGTGAGTCTGGAAGCCGAGATTCAGCGCCTTGTGCCGGACGCGGTAATCCATGGTGCACAGGCAAGCCGGTTGCCGAACACGATATTCTTCACAGTTCCCGGTCTGAAAAGCGAAACGGCCCAGATCGCCTTTGATCTTGCGGGTGTGGCGATTTCGGCGGGCTCTGCTTGCTCCTCCGGGAAAGTGGGTCCGAGCCAGGTTCTCAAGGCGATGGGGCTGGAAGGGGAAGGTGCATTGCGCGTTTCATTCGGACTTCACACGAGTGCGGAAGAACTTGCCCGTTTTGGAGACGCATTACGCAATCTTGTCGCGCGCCGCGCCAGCCAGCGCGCGGCCTGAATAAAACTGGAGGAACACTCGCTCCTACGGGGTGATTTTCCTTTGTCGAATGACTACATGACGGCCAATCGCTGAAAGTGGCGAAGTCGTCGACTGCCGGGCCTTGAACCCTGCAAGGATGGAGATGCCTATGCCTGCAGTGCAGGAAACGATCGATCAGGTACGCCAGATCGATGTCGATCAGTACAAATACGGGTTTGAAACCGAGATCGAGATGGACAAGGCCCCCAAGGGGCTGAATGAGGACATCATTCGTTTCATTTCGGCCAAGAAGGACGAGCCTCAGTGGATGCTCGACTGGCGTTTGGAGGCGTTTGAACGCTGGAAAACGCTTGAAGAGCCAACTTGGGCGCGCGTCGAATATCCGAGGATCGACTTCCAGGACATTCATTACTACGCGGCGCCGAAATCGACGCCTGGGCCAACCTCACTGGATGAAGTCGATCCGGAGCTTCTGCGCACTTACGAGAAGCTGGGCATTCCTTTGCGCGAGCAGGAAATCCTGGCTGGCGTCCAGAAGCCGCAGCATGATGGCGCGGAAGATGGTGAAGCCGCACCTGCCGAAGGTCGCCGCGTCGCCGTCGATGCCGTGTTCGACTCGGTTTCGGTCGTCACGACCTTTAAGAAGGAACTCGCCAAGGCCGGCGTGATCTTCTGTTCCATTTCCGAGGCCATCCGCGAATATCCGGACCTCGTGAAGAAGTATCTCGGTTCCGTCGTCCCAACCTCCGACAACTTCTACGCGACGCTGAATTCTGCGGTCTTCACCGATGGTTCCTTCGTCTTCGTTCCAAAGGGCGTTCGCTGCCCGATGGAGCTTTCGACCTATTTCCGTATCAACGAGCGCAATACCGGCCAGTTCGAGCGCACGCTGATTATTGCGGAGGAAGGTGCTTACGTTTCCTATCTCGAAGGCTGCACGGCGCCCCAGCGTGACGAAAACCAGTTGCACGCCGCAGTGGTCGAGCTCGTTGCGCTTGACGATGCCGAGATCAAATATTCGACTGTCCAGAACTGGTATCCCGGCGATGCGCAGGGCAAGGGCGGTATCTACAATTTCGTCACCAAACGTGGGGACTGCCGTGGTGCGCGCTCCAAGATTTCCTGGACGCAGGTCGAGACCGGATCCGCGATCACGTGGAAATATCCGAGCTGCATCCTGCGCGGTGACGACAGCCGTGGCGAGTTCTATTCGATTGCCGTTTCCAACGGTTATCAGCAGATCGACAGTGGCACCAAGATGCTGCATCTGGGCAAGAACACGTCCAGCCGTATCATCGCCAAGGGCATCGCTGCCGGCTTCTCGGACAACACCTATCGCGGCCAGGTTTCGGTTCATGCCAAGGCCAAGAATGCCCGCAACTTCACCCAGTGCGACAGCCTTCTCATTGGCGACAAGTGCGGCGCCCACACCGTGCCCTATATCG
>JAFAGL010000046.1 GCA_023422735.1 Pseudomonadota bacterium | reverse complement strand
CGCAAAATACATGGCATGCCGGTCGCGAGGGATCACTTGCGTAGATACCGTTTCGGCATTTAATCCAAGCTTTTCAGCGACATGCTCCTCGACCTTCGGGTCAATATTGGCAAATGTTCCCACAGCCCCTGAAATCGCACAGGTCGCAATCTCCTCGCGAGCCGCTAACAATCTGTTCTTGTTGCGATTCATCTCAGCATAGAACCGCGCAAATGTGAGGCCCATTGTCGTCGGTTCGGCATGAATGCCGTGGCTGCGGCCGATGCGCACCGTATCCTTGTGCTCAAAGGCGCGCACCTTCAACGCAGCGAGCACGCGATCAATGTCGGCGAGCAGAATATCCGTGGCCCGAACAAGCTGAATATTGAGTGTGGTATCAAGGACATCCGACGATGTCATCCCTTGATGAATGAACCGCGAATCGGGGCCCACGAACTCCGCGAGATGCGTCAAAAACGCGATAACATCGTGTTTGGTGACCGCTTCAATCTCGTCAATCCGCGCCACGTCGAAGTTGGCCGCATTGCCTTTTTCCCAGATGGTTGTCGCCGCTTCCTTGGGTATTACACCAAGGTCGGCGAGCGCATCGCAAGCATGCGCTTCGATTTCGAACCAAATTCGATACTTGGTCTCGGGCGACCAGATCGAAACCATTTCCGGGCGGGAATAACGCGGGATCATGACGAACCTTTCAAACTAAAGCCGGGCTCTATCAGACCCTGTCTCAGCGCTCAACGAACCTGACTGATATTCAGAGTTTTCCTGTAACCGCAATAAAGCGGTGATCAGGGCCCTCAAAGCCCACACGGCGCACCGCAATGATGACGGCAAATACAGGATTTCCTTGTTTCGGATAGAAAGTCTGGACGGCCTGGATCGAATAGCCCAGTGGGCATATCCGGCTCTCGGGAACGCTTTTATCCTGATAAAGCAGACGGCTCTCGGCATCGCCAATACGCATCTTAAGAGTAAAACCAGAAACCTCGTCTGAAAGTCCGGAGCAGCTTTCCAATGCTGGGAACATTTGTTCGACCAGCGAAATTGTGATTGGCTCGTCTATGGGCGGAAAGATTGCGCGTGGGCGCAGCGTCATCTGATGTGGATCACCCCCGACCTGCGCGAGTGAATGATATCCTGCGGTGAAACCCGAATGTGCTTTAAGTTCCGCATCTTCGACAAAGGCTTCGCCCTTCGCGCTGACATTCTGACGTGCCTGAACAAGGTCTGCGCCGTCTTCCTCACTGCGAACACGAATGGGCGAGCCGGCAACGAAGCTGTCCGTTGCCGTATCGATGTAATAGCGGTTTGCGTAAGGGAAACCCGAACCGTCCTGGATGCCATATTCTTCGAAAGCGAAGATGGAACCGTCAGCACTAAATCCCAGAATATCGAGGTTGGCCGTGTCACCTGCGGGCGCTTGCGCTGTGCTTGCGATCAGGAGGGCCGAGATTACCGACGCGCGAAGATTCGTCCGCCTCATGGCTTAGCCGTACAAACGTTGCCAGGTGGGTAACAAATCGGCAGGCGCAGGAGTGGCAGCATATACGCCTCTGGCGATCGCGCGAGCCATTGTCGAGGCTGCGGCCGCATAGAATTCGATGCTTTCTTCTGGGGATGAAGGAGCCGACTTTTCGCCGGTCGCAAGCGCAAAGACCAGATCGCCGTCGATCGGCGTGTGAGCCGGCCAGATAGCGCGGGAAAAGCCATCATGCGCGGCAATCGCCATGCGTTTTGCCGTGGCCTTCGTCAGCGCTGCGTCAGTTGCGATTACTGCGATCGTGGTTGCTTCCAAAGGTTGCGGATCTCTGTGCTTCAAACGTACCGCGCCAGCATCGACGGGCAGGGGATTTGGATAGGCGATACCTCCAAATTCAATGTTTTGTTCAAACGGCGCGGCCCAGAATGCGCCTTTTGCGCCGACGGTTGCACTGCCGGTCGCGTTGACGGCCACCAGGGCGGCAACGGTTTGGCCGCTGGAAAGAATGGTTGAAGCGGACCCGAGGCCTCCTTTCAGACCAGCGATTAAGCACCCGATGCCAGCGCCTTCGGTTCCGAGAGAAAAATCCTCGCTTGCGACTTGGGCAGCTTCATAGCCAAATTCTCGGTAAGGGGGATAGCGCCCCCACCGTTTGTTTCCATTGTTGGCAAGATCAAAAACGATTGCAGCGGGGACGATCGGCACGATCGCTTCCCTTACGCGAAATCCAATACCCTTTTCACGCAAGGCGCCTTGAACCCCTGAAGCTGCATCCAGCCCGAATGCAGAGCCGCCGGATAAAACGATGGCATTGATCGTTTCAACTAGATTGTGAGGCTCCAGCAAATCGGTTTCGCGTGTGCCGGGTGCGCCGCCCAGAACTTGGACCGCCGCGATTGCGGGCCGATCGCAGATTACAACAGTCGTGCCGGATTTAAGATCGCGGTCGCCGATATTGCCAACACGCAGACCAGCCACATCGGTCAACAAATTCCGCGGCCCAACCCTGACCGTCATGGTCGAACCTCCTGAAATTGTCCTTGTCGCATTTCATACAGGCGATAGGGATTCTTATTCAGATCACCATTTGCTGTGAACTGGATTTCGCCGATCGCAGTGGTGAAAACCTGAGAGGCGAGAACGTCTTGAACGGAAGTCTCGCTGGTTTCTGCGTCGCTTATGGCAGTTGCAGCAATTTCCATAGCGGCATAAGTGGGCAAGACGTAGCCATCCGGTTCCAGACCTTGCTCTCGCAAAGTTGCGATCGTATCGAGCGCCGCTGCGTTGGACCAGTCGGGTGGGGCAATCATTAAAGTACCATCCGCTGGTGGTATCGCCAGCGTCGCGGCGCGCAATGCTTCGCCTGCGGCAACTGTAAGCTCATAGCCCAATTTCTGTGCGTCACGCTCCATAATCGCAATATCCTCACGATCACCGCCCACAAAGACATGCGTGGCACCCGCACGCCGCAAACGGCCGATCAATCCGATCTGGTTTTCCAATTGTGGGCGGTATGTGTCTACGAAAACGGGTTTTAACGCTTGCGATTCTGCGGCCGCACGGAAACTTTCAGCGAGATTGCGCCCGTAAATTGTACCATCGTCCACGATAGCGAATAATCTATCTCGCCAGTCAGGCAATAGCAGCGATGCGATCGCATCAGCTTCCGCATCATCGCGTGGTGCCAATCGAAATACCGGCCAACCTGTCTTGTCACGCTGATCCGTGATGCTGTTCGTCCTGACACCAATCGTAATGACCGGGATATTCGCTTCTTTGAGAAGGGGCAGCGCGGAAGACAGAGCTTCTGTGCAAAGGAAACCTATTACCATTATGGTTCCCGTTTCCACAAAGTGTTGGGCTGTCTTTTGGCCTCCTTCGGAGGAACACGCGTCATCTTGCACATCAAGAACGAAAGCGCGGTCACTCAGGGCGTCGGCTGCGGCCCCCGCGCCTTGTTGGACCTGCTTGCCCAGCAGTTCCAAACTTCCCGAAAGTGGCGCTGCGACCCCAATAGTCTGACCATATCCAGAAGACGTCATGGCGATGCCGATGATCGACGCGCAGGCGAAAGAAAACAAAGGGCGCAGGTTCAATTTCAGTCCGGAAGCTGACATCTGTAGGTCACAGGTAAAGCGTGCGCTTTCAACACGCAACCGCATCCTTCCCTTGTTGGGTCCGCTGGCGCATCTATATCGCTAGTCGAATGAGGAACGGCATTGTTATCGCAGCTCAAGAGTGCACTCTTGGGCGCTTGAAGCGGGAAGCAGTCTTGCAACAACCAACTTATACCGGCCGAGATCCGCTCGAAGTCGCTGCCGTCTGGCTTCAGGACGGGCGCAAACTGGCTCTGGCGACGGTCATAGAGACATGGGGCTCGGCACCACGACCTGCTGGCAGCCAGCTGGTGATCGATGAGGAAGGTCGCTTTGAAGGATCCGTGTCGGGCGGCTGCGTGGAAGCGTCCGTAATAACGGAAGCCATTGAGATTATTGCCTCAGGCTCATCAAAAATGCTGCAATTTGGTGTGGCAGATGAAATCGCTTGGCGTGCCGGTCTGTCTTGTGGTGGGCGTATCTCGATTTTTGTTGAGCCGGTGATCTAACTCGTGGAACATGCTCTCCTTCGGAGGTTGAACGAAGAACGTTTCGCTCGACGATCCGTCATTTTGGTTACCGATCTTGGCACGGGCGAAGCCCAGCTCGTTCGTCAAGGAGAACAGCTGGATGAGTTGGAAGCGCTGGCCCCTTTTGTGTCGGAAGCATTCCGTTCCGGAAAATCCCACGCGGTCGAAGTTGATGGACGTCACTTCTTCCTCAATGTGTATGTGCCTAAGCTAAGGCTCGTTGTAATTGGGGCGGTGCATATCAGCCAGGCGCTGGCGCCAATGGCCAGACTTGCCGGCTTCGATGTTGAAATCATCGATCCTCGGACGGCGTTTGCATCGCGTGACCGGTTTCCGGATGCGGATTTGAAGGCGATCTGGCCGGCAGAGGCGTTTGAAGTGGCCGCATTGGATAGGTTTTGTGCACTCGCCGCGTTGACGCATGATCCGAAGATTGACGATGACGCTCTAGGCGCGGCGTTGAATGCTGGCTGCTTTTATGTCGGGGCACTTGGAAGCCGAAAATCGCATTCCAAAAGGCTCGCAAGGCTGGAGGCGGCAGGACTGAACCAAGTAGACTTAGCTCGAATTAGGGGGCCTATCGGATTGTCCATCGGAGCGGCGAGCCCAGCAGAAATTGCCGTTTCGATTCTGGCGGAAATCATTGCCGTGCGTCGCCACAGTCTGGTTTCGGCTGAGGCGGATTTGCGCAAGACATGAATATTCACGCCATCATTCTGGCGGCCGGAACTTCAAGCCGCATGCTGGGCCGAAACAAACTTTTGGCCAGGTTTGACGGTGAGCCGCTCGTCCGACGGGTTGCCAGACGGGCCTGGGAAAGTGGGGTGCATTCGACAACAGTCATTGTCGGCCGTGACGCTGCGGCCATTTGCGAGTGTCTGGAAGACGTTCCGGTAACAATCGTCGAGAACCCGGTTCCTGAAACGGGGCTTTCCGGTTCGCTAAAGTGCGGGATGGCGGCAATACCCCCTAACGCAGATGGCATTCTGGTCATGTTGGCGGATATGCCTTTTGTTGAGACGCATTCGATCAACTTAATGATCCAGCGGTTTGCAGAACGCGGGGGGCAAACAATTATTCGCGCAGCGCAAGGCGCGATCGCGGGGCATCCCGTCATCTTAACCCGAGCCTGCCTGCCAGCGATGGCGGGCATTACAGGCGATCAAGGGGCCAAGGGTCTTTTGCAGTCCGGCACCTTTGCAGTGGAAACTGTTGAAATCGGCGGTGAGGCGTTGCGCGATGTGGATACGCCGAATGAAGTCGCGGAGGCAGGGGGAGTTTTTCGGCAATGAGCCTACAGTTA
>JAFAGL010000026.1 GCA_023422735.1 Pseudomonadota bacterium | reverse complement strand
GTTCCGGTTTCCGCTTTTGCGGCGGCCCGATGATCTGGTCGATATTGATGACACCAACCGGCCCGAGGGGCTCGATCCATATTTCGCGTTTGGCCGTCAAGCAGCTGATAAGATTACGGAATATTTCGATCGTCGGGAAATTGAAGAGGGCGCGCTGGCAGGCCGGGGGCTGGAGTTTGCGTGGCTGGAAGACCGGTTCGAGACCTTCCTGATCCATGTTCAGGGCGCGGCGCGGCTGCGTTTTCCCGACGAAGAAAAGCGGGTGACTTATGCCGCAAAATCAGGTCACCGCTTCACCGGACCGGGTAAAATCCTGGCTGATTTGGGTGAATTGCAACGCGAAAAAGTGACTTTGCAGAGCATTCGAGGGTGGTTTCATGCTAATCCCAACCGCGAAATGGGGATTTTGCAACAGAACAGGTCCTATATTTTTTTCCGCGACGCCGAGGTCAACGAGCCGGAGCTTGGACCCGTGGCTGCCGCCAAAGTTCCGCTCACCGGCGGCCGCTCGCTTGCGGTGGATCGGCTTGTTCACACTTTTGGCACTCCGTTTTTTATCCACGCCCCGAAATTGTGCGGGTGGGCGTCTCAAGGTGATTCGCAGGGCTTTGCCCGGTTGATGATCGCGCAGGACACCGGGTCGGCTATCGTCGGGCCAGCGCGGGGTGACTTGTTCATCGGATCGGGAAACGCGGCGGGCGAAATAGCCGGCACGATTAAACATGCGGCGAGCTTCACGATCCTGGTGCCGAAGCTGGCTGCACAACGGTATTCGTCATGAAGCGGGGCAAAAATCGGAGCCTGAGCGAGGAAGACCGCATCTTGTGGCATACGGTGGCGGCGACGGCCGTGCCGCTCAAAGGTAAGAATATCCCTCTGACTTCCGTTTCTTTGGAAGGGCCGGAAAACGGAGCCGATGACAAGACCACACCTGCGCAGCGTTTCGCTGCCGATCTCGACAAGGCACCTGCAGTCAAGCGACCGGTCACAACAATGGTGGTGCAGCCGCAACAAAACATCGACCGTCCAACGCGCAACAAGATTGCGAAAGGGCGTGTCCTGATCGACGGCAAGATCGATCTGCACGGCCTGACCCAAAGCGAGGCGCATTCCATGCTGCTCGGCTTTTTGCATCAGGCCTATGCGCATGGACGCCGCCATGTGCTGGTGGTGACAGGCAAGGGTGCTTCGTTTGGCAGCGAAGGTGTCTTGAAACGCGCCGTGCCCGCCTGGTTCGCGACGCCGCCTTTTCGGGGGCTGGTCGGTGGTTATGACGATGCGGCGCGCCACCATGGGGGTTCGGGCGCGCTTTATGTGCGGTTGCGCAGGCGTAACGGATGACGCCATTTGGAGCCAAGCTTCGCGAATTGCGCAGGACGCGCGGCCTTGAACAAAAGGCGATGGCCGAAGCGCTGGGCGTTTCGGCGTCTTATCTTTCGGCGCTGGAAAACGGCCGGCGCGGAAAGCCGACCTGGGCGATGATCCAGAAGGTGATCGGCTATTTCAACGTGATCTGGGACGAAGCGGAGGAGCTGGAAAAGCTCGCTGCCATGTCCAATCCCCGCGTCGTTGTGGATACGGTGGGTCTGGAGCCTGAAGCGACGGCATTCGCCAATGAGCTGGCAGCACGGATCGCTACGCTTTCACCCACACAGATTGCGGATTTGCAGGCTGTACTCGACGGTTCTAAAACAAGGCCTTGAGTTCGTCGATCCGATCGTTGACCAACCAGCCGTAATAATTCTCTTCCGGCAAACGCTCGGTCTGGCCGCGCGAGCGGCGAGCGGCGTTTTCCGCCTTCAAGGCGCTGGCGCGAGCTTCAGGCGTTCCGACATTATACAGGGTGGCCGTGATGCCCGGGTTTTTCGAAATGTCAAAGCCGGCGATGCGGCGATAGGCATCGATCGACATTTTCAGGGTCGCAGCGACGTAAGGCAGCGTCTTGTCGGGATCCATGATCGTTTCGTAAACGCGGCTCGGATCGGACGCGTCGAGCTTCGGTAGGCCAGAGGTCCGATGAACCAGATCGCTGACCTGAAGAGCGGTGAGCGGGTTCAACTGTCCAAGCCCAAAGCTTTGCCCGGCATAAAAGGGCTGAAAGAAAGTGGCGCCGAACCGGTCGCGCGGATAGCGCGTGCCATCCACCGACTTGCCTGCAAATCTCGTATTCCACACGGCTTCGCGGCAGGTCCACAGGCTATAGCTATCGCGGCGCGCATTGCATTTCGCAAATTCCGGGCGTTGCACAAACTTGTCGACCGTTTGGCCGTCATATTTGAAGGCAAAGCTTGAGCCCAGATAGGATGCCGCCTTCACATAATAGGTTTGCAGCCGGTCATAGGCATCGACATTGTAGGTGTGCTCGCCCACGATGGCACCGGCGATATGGATCGGGTCAATGCCATAGGCGCGTGCAGCCTGGACGATCTTGGAGCGCAAAGCCGCATCGGTGCGCAAAAGGTTCATCACCTTGCGATACTTGTTTTCATAGGTCGTTTTGAGCGCCGCGGTGCGCCGCGCCGAGCCACCCGGAACACCAGGCTGTTCAACATTGCGATTGCCAGCCGGCACCGACGTCACGGCGAAAGCCGGAACGGTGAGCATGAAGCTGAGCAAAACAACGCAGAAACGGCGCATGGACGGCCTGACTTTCCCGATATTGATTTGAACGGTCATCAAGCCATGCCTGAGGCACGCGCAAAATGAAAGAGGCCGGGCGAACCCGGCCTCGATGCGTTAAAGGATAAAACGCGACAAATCTGTGTTTTTCGCCAGATCGCCCACCTGTTTGTTGACATAGTCAGCGTCGATTGTGACCGAAGTGCCACTTTGATCGGGCGCCGTATAGGAGATTTCATCCAGAACCCGCTCCATGACGGTTTGCAGGCGACGCGCACCGATATTCTCGACATTGGCGTTGAGATCAACCGCAATGCCGGCCAACTGGTCGATCGCATCATCGCTGAATTCCAGCGTCACGCCTTCCGTGTTCATCAAGGCGATATACTGCTTGATGAGGCTTGCCTCTGTTTCGGTCAGGATGCGGCGGAAGTCCTCCTTTTCCAATGCGCGCAGCTCGACGCGGATCGGCAAGCGGCCTTGCAGCTCCGGCAACAGGTCGGATGGCTTGGCGACATGGAAGGCGCCCGACGCGATGAACAGGATATGGTCGGTCTTGACCGGTCCATATTTAGTGGCGACGGTCGTGCCTTCGACCAGCGGCAGCAGATCGCGCTGCACGCCTTCACGCGACGGGCCGGTGCGGCTGTCGGACCCTGCCACCTTGTCGATCTCGTCCAGGAAGACGATGCCGTCATTCTGGGTCGATTCGATCGCACGCTGAGTGACTTCTTCCTGGTCGAGCAGCTTGTCGCTCTCGTCATTGATGAGGAATTCGTAGCTTTCCTTCACGGTGGTGCGGCGCGTCTTGGTGCGGGCCGCACCCATCTTGTTCATCAGGTCGTTGATGTTGAGGACGCCGATATTGGGCATGCCCGGAACCTCGAAACCGCCGGGCGCGCCGGTATCGGCCACCTCGATCTCGATTTCCTTGTCGTCCATCTCGCCGTCGCGCAGCTTCTTGCGAAACGAGTCCCGCGTGGCCGGGCTGGCGGTCTTGCCGACCAGCGCTTCAAGCACGCGCTCCTCGGCATTGACATGGGCGCGCGCCTTGACGTTTTCGCGCATCTTCTCGCGCTGCAAGCCGATTGCGACCTCGACAAGATCACGGATGATCTGCTCGACATCGCGGCCGACATAGCCGACTTCGGTGAATTTCGTGGCCTCGACCTTGATGAAGGGCGCACCGGCAAGCTTGGCGAGGCGGCGCGAAATCTCGGTCTTGCCGACGCCCGTCGGCCCGATCATCAGGATGTTCTTCGGCATCACTTCTTCGCGCATCGCGCCTTCAAGCTGCTGACGCCGCCAGCGATTGCGCAAAGCGATGGCCACGGCGCGCTTGGCGTCCTTCTGACCGATAATATAGCGATCGAGTTCGGAAACGATCTCGCGGGGAGAAAAACTGGTCATAGATCAATCAACTCAAATTCTAACTGTAGCGCAGATGGGAGCCGGGAAGGCGGCTCGCAAGGGCAGAACCGGCGAGGCAAAGGATTGGGAGAAAGGAAAGAGGCTGCGCTCACAGCGCGGCCTGCCAATCACGGATCCAGTCCATCGGGTAAAGAAGCATAATGACATTCAAGGTGAGGTTGTCGCGGATCAGGTAGCCGACGCCCAGTTCGAACAAGAGCGCCAACACCACGATTACCCATACAGGCAGGCGCGCGGCGAGAACGAAGCCGAGAACCATCCACAAGACGTCCATCACCGAATTGAGGATGGAATCGCCATCATATTCGACCGACACGGTGCCTTCGCGGTAGCGATCGATCACCCAATTGGTGTTTTCCACGATCTCCCAGGCGATCTCCACCCCGGTCGCAATCGCCAACCGCTTGAGCAGCGACAAACGCGGAAAAACCAGATGCAGCAGGCCGTAGAACAGGAAGCCGTGGATGATGTGGGAGAAGGTGTACCAATCGGAAAGATGCTGCGAATTCTCGGGACTGCTCGGATTGCCTTCCCACAGCCGGATAGTGCCGCATTCACAGATCGGATTGCGGCCCATCAGGTAAAGCGTGAGCGCCTGGATCGCAATCATGCCGAGCACGAGGAGGGCGCCGGTTTGCCAGGCCGGGCGGGGCGACGAAGACGAGGTCATGGAAGGTCCGTAATCTGATGCCGATCATTCCTCATGCCACGTCACGGCGGTTTCGTCAGCCTGCAACTGGGTCGGGAATGGCCTGGCCGCTTTCATCCGCGATTTTCGCCATGATGATGACTTCGCCGAAAATCGAGGCGCGGCGGTCGATTTCGGTAAAGCCAGCTTTCTCACAAGCGCGGATCGAACGCATATTGTCGGGATGCGGATCGATGATGACGCGGGGTGCGCCTTCGGCCAGCAGGCGCTCGGAGATCTCAGACAGCATCGCCGAGCCATGTCCCTTGCCGAGCAGGGCGGCATCACCGATCATCATATCGATGCCCAGCGTCCCGAAGGGCTGGTCCTGATAGGGATGGCCGTCTTCCAGGTGCGGGTCGTGGATTTGCAGGTAAGCAATCGGTTGATCGTCGACCTCGACGATCAGGGGCTCGGTGTCGATGCTTTCCGCCGCCTCGATGATCTCTTCGAGCGAGGCAAGCACATCATCGCCCCACCATTCGGCAATATGCGGCTCGCGCAGCCAGCGCT
>JAFAGL010000322.1 GCA_023422735.1 Pseudomonadota bacterium | reverse complement strand
TTTCGTCGAAACTGATGGTGACATCATCGAAGAGCAGGCCAAGTAAGGGTCGCAGTTCGGTCATGACCGGACGCAAATAGGTTTCGCGCGCGTGGCTTCGAGCCGTTTCCAAGGCCGCTCTCAATCGCTGCAGAACCGCGACTTCTTTTTCAAAACTCTGCACCCGGCGCTTCGCCGCCTCCAAGGCGGCTGACGTTTCGCGCCATTTTTCCTCGACCGCCAGATCAGACTGCGTCGCGATCTGCGCGTTCAATCCCGCGATCTCTTCCCGCAACAGTGCTGTTTCCTTGGCGGTCGCATCCGCTACCGATTTCAATCGCTCCAGCGCAGCACCAGCGGCACTCAGATCAACAGCATCGGCTTGCAGATGTTCGACCCGACTGGTGCGCTCGGAAAGCTGGGTATCGATCGTCTGAAGGGCTGCGCGCAGACGATGTTCCCTTTCACCACGTCCTTCGCGCGGACCGAGTACGGAACCCACCTCGTTCTGTTCAACTGAAAGGGCAACGAGAACAGTTTTTACTTCAATCGTTGCTTCCGACGCTTCCGCATGCCTTTGTTCGGCTTCTCGCAGAGTTTGACGCGAGCTGAGACGACGCGTTTCGGACGCCGAATAGGCCTGGCGCAATTGATCCGGGTCTTCTTCGAGTTCCAGGTTGCCTGCACTCAATTGACGGCGTGCCTGGACGTCTTCGCGTAGGCGAGACAGCCCGTTCGGCGTAAGGATCGCGAGTTGGGCTTTGAGTTCGCGCAGTTCGCCGGAAAGGTTTCGAACCAGGTTTTGCTTCTCGCGACCTGCGGCCAAGTCCGATACACCCAAAGACACGAGCAAACCTTCACGCTTCCGGTCCAGTTTCTCCAGGCTGTTATCTGACTTGTCGCCAGTGCCGGCACGTAATGTAACGGTTCCGATGCCGGGAATAGCGAGTACTACTTGCCCATGATAGCTGCGCGCTTCGCCGTCCTGAAGTTCCAGACCGTCAAGGCTTAACATGGAGGATTGAGTGTCGTAATGAACAACGAGGCTTGGATGCAACGCCTCAGCCAAAGCTCGGCGCTTGGCAATTTCGAACTCAAGCCCCTCAAGCTCCAACAATGCTTTTTCGGAAATCGTTTGCGACGCAAGCGCTGCCTCGCGCTGCTCGATTTTGCCTCGCACATCCTCGGCTCTAGTCAATTGCTGCTCGAGCTCGATCAGCCGTTCGGATGCCTCGCGCGCTTTCAGCGAGGCATCAAGGCGTCCCATTCTTGAACGAAGCGCCTGTTCGTCCGCCTCCGCCCGCTCATTCTCCAAGCGCGCAGCGTTCAGCGCATCCGCCGCCGCGTCGCGCATCGCGCAGACTTCCTGGTAGTCTCGCTCCGCCTTTTGCGCTTTGAGTTCAAGCGCGGTTGCCCGCTCCATCGCCGCGCGATAGGTCTGCAACGTGGCAAGCGCCGTTGCCTTCCGCTCGGCGGTGAGTTGCAATTCCGCTTCCGCCGTTCGCAGCGCTTCGGCTTGCTGTTTTGCTTGATCGAGCTTTTTCCGGGCGATTTCCAATGCTTTCAAGCGTTCAGACTGCGTATCGCCCCGTTCCAGCTCATTGAGCCTGCGGGTCGCTCCGGCCCGTCTGTCGAGTGCTTCACGCAAGGCTTTGACATCCGCCGACAGCCGCTCTTCCTGAGCTGCAAGTCTTCCATGTTCTTCAATTGCGGAAGCGTAGACTTCACCGGCTTTGGGACGACCAGTAAGCGTCACCAGCCTGGCAAGGGCTATGTCCACACTGGACATGATTTCCGCCATGCGGCGACCGCCCGTTACTGCTTCCACCTCGCCCTGAACAGATTCGAGCAGCCCGGCTCTGAGCCGGCTTTCACCCTCCTCTTCCGCCTTGCTTCGTTTTTCGATCCCCGTGATGCCTTGTCTAACCCATAAAAGGCCGGCGGGGCCGGTTGTGCCGCCGCGCACAAGGTCTGCTATGAAGTTTTCCGCTTCATCGGCCTGCGCAACCAGCCTTCCCGTCGCCAGGTCGGTGATGCGCGCATTCCGGTTTCTGTAAAACTGCTTCGTGACGCGGAACCGGCCAGCCTCGGTGACTATGTCGGCTTCAACCAGCGGGTTACCTCCCGCATAAGGGCGTAGCGCCTGAACTGCCCCGGGCGTACCTGTGTGAGGCTGAAAGAACAGCGCATGCAATGCTTCGAAATTCGTAGATTTTCCAAATTCATTTGCCGCGCAAAGCACATTCACGCCATCGCCGATATTCTCGATTGCCACACCTCGGCCGGCAAATCGTTTCACATCGAATAAGCGTAAAGCGGATATCTTCACGACGCGATCGCCTGTGCGTAAGCGTAAAGACGCGAGAGCGCGGCCATTGCAACGTCGCGATCTTCGCCGGATCGCGTTGGATCCGCACCCTCACCGAGAAGTGCATCCGCTGCTTCGCGCAGGGCGCCTGCCCTGTCTATCGCGTCAAGATCTCCAGCCTCACATTCGGTTGCCAAATCGGATTGGGAAAATTCAAGCCACGCGAAATCATGACGCTGTGTTTCAATTGCCTCTGCAAGCGCTGTATGCGCCGCAAGGCGCGCCCTTCCTCGCGCAGACAGCGCAAGGAGCGTTTGCCGGCGCGATCGGATGTCCGGCAGCGCGGCTTGAAAAAGCTCCACCGCGTCCTCATCCGGAAGCAGATCCAGCGTCAGCGATCGCCATTCGAAACTGCCCGTTTGAAGCGCGGAAATCTGCGGCAGGGCGTCTGGACCCTCAAGCGCTACAAGCAGGGCTTCACCCGGTCGGTCATGCTTGAAACGATCCGGTTCCGGTGTTCCGCTGTAATATGTGCGCGTGTCGACTTTAACGCCGCCATGCCAATCGCCAAGGGCCAGATAGGACAGGCCGGCCCGGCCAGCCCTGTCCGGCGCAATAACGTCATCTCCGTTGTCGTCCTCAGAAAAAGTTTGGACCGCCCCATGCGCCAACCCGATGCGGATCACGCCATCGGGTGTCGCAGCGTTGTTCATCCATTCGGTAAGATCACGGCCCGGTCTGCGCGTCGTGCACGGTGCTGGGAGCAAAACGACATCAGAAGCAAGCTCGATCGGCGCCGCTTGCGTGGCGAGAATGACATTTCCCGGCACTTCGTTTTGCAATGCTGCCCAGAGTTGCGCAGCTTGAAGCGAGTCGTGATTGCCCGGAAGAACAACCCAGCGAATGGTTGAGTGATGGCTCATCTCGCTGAGCGCTTGTCTCCTGATTTCCGGCGCAGGCGTTTCCGTATCGAAAGTATCGCCCGCCAACAAAATAGTGGATGCGTTCTGGGCACGAGCCTGCTCTGCAAGCTTTCCGATCACGGCATGGCGTGCTTCCCGCAGCTTTGCCGGCAGGTCCCCCGAGAACTGGCCGAACCGCTTGCCAAGATGTAGATCGCTTGAATGAATGAAGCGGAATGTCATACCCTTTTCTAGCCCGATCGTTCGTCCGAACGCGAGCCTTCACGCTACCACGGGCTCGGTTGCACACAGGATCGGCATATGTATTGGTTGCGCAGGGCGCTGATGCCAGAATTATGCTCCGATCGATAAGGTGTAAGTTGCTGTTTGCACGGAGCGCCGCCAAACGGGTTTTTGAAACTTCACCCCATACCCGGAGAATGCAGAAAGCCGGCTCCGGGCATTGTTCTTCATTTTCGGTTCATGAAACCGGTGCTAACGCGGGTATATAGGTAGCTGGACGGCTTAGAGCCGCCTCAATTCAGTGATTTTTACCCTCGAAAGGCGGTTCAAGCTAACCAAGGTCGGGCATGAAGCACTCCATCGTCATTCGCGCTTACAACGAAGACAAGCACATTGCGAAGCTGCTGGTAGGCCTGTCACAACAGACCGTTCAGCCGCACGAAATCATCCTTGTGGACAGCGGCTCGACCGACGACACAGTAGCGATCGCCGAGCAGTTCGGCGTAAAAATCGTGAAGATCAACAAGCGCGAATTCACCTTTGGACGCGCGTTGAACCGTGGATGCGAGGCCGCAACGGGCGACATTCTGGTTTTCGTCAGCGCGCATGTCTATCCACGCGGCACGAACTGGCTTCAATCACTGACCGGTCCATTCGCACGCGAAAGCGTAGTGCTGACCTATGGCAAACAGCGTGGCAATCACCTGAACCATTATTCTGAGCATCAGATCTTCGCGAAATGGTTTCCCAATGAATCGCAGGATCCACAAGCTACCTATTTCTGCAACAACGCCAATTGCGCCATTCGCAAATCGGAATGGGAAAAGCGCCCATACGATGAAACGCTGACAGGTCTGGAAGACCTCGATTGGGCGCGAAAGGCACAAACTGACGGCGGCGTCCTGGCTTATGTCGCAGACGCAGAGATTATCCATGTGCATGAGGAGAACTGGGCAACCGTCCGCAATCGCTATCGCCGGGAAGCGATGGCCATGCGCCGCATCGACGAGAATGTCACGTTCGGTTTTCTCGATATGCTGCGGTTGCTGCCCGCCAATATTGCGAGCGATTTATGGCATGCACTGGCTGAGGCGCGTTTGATCCGGGAAGCCGCATCGATCTTCGCATTTCGTTACAACCAGATGGTTGGTACTTACGCTGGCTATCGCGCTCAGGGCGGAATTTCCGATGATCTGCGCCGGCGTTTTTACTACCCTGTATCACGTGTCGAAAAACAGAACGAAGACCTCGATCCACGTCACGATGACATTGACTACGATAAGGTGATGCCGCCGGCACCAATCGGTGAAGCTTCCAAAAGTTGATTGTTTGCCTTAACTATTCGCGCGCAATTTACGCGTTTCCAAAAACGATAATGAGGTTTCGATGGCGGTTCTGGTGACAGGCGGCGCGGGTTATATTGGCAGCCACATGGTGTGGGAGCTGATTGATGCCGGCGAAGATGTCGTCGTGTTGGATCGCCTGTCGACCGGTCACGATTGGGCCGTCGCCCCGCAGGCCAAACTGGTGGTCGGAGATATTGGCGATCGCGAACTGGTCGCCGCCGTTATCCTGGAACATGATGTCGACGCGATCATTCATTTTGCGGGTTCGATCCTCGTGCCGGAGTCAGTGACCGATCCGCTCGGCTATTACGAGAACAACACCGGCAACACTGGCTCACTCCTGGACGCCGCAATTGGCTCGGGAGTGAAACATTTCATTTTTTCTTCCACCGCAGCCGTTTACGGCTCGGCCGGTGATGAAGCGGCAACAGAAGATGCTTCGCTCAACCCGCAATCGCCTTATGGGCGCTCCAAACTGATGAGCGAATGGATGCTGGCAGATGCTGCCGCAGCCCACGACCTGAAATACACAATATTGCGCTATTTCAATGTTGCTGGCGCCGATCCGCAGGGCCGCGCGGGCCAGTCAACAAAAAATGCCACGCATCTTATCAAGGTCGCGTGCGAAACAGCCTTGGGAAAGCGTCCCCATATCGATGTCTATGGGACCGATTACGACACTGCCGACGGGACATGTGTTCGTGACTATATCCATGTTTCGGATCTTGTTCACGCCCATCGTCTCGCCCTCGACCGTCTTCGCCAAGGCGGCGGGAATCTGATCGCCAATTGCGGTTACGGCCACGGCTACTCGGTGCTGGAAGTGCTGCAAAGCGTCAAGCGCCTGCAACATAAAGATTTCGAAACACGCCTGGCAAAGCGTCGCCCGGGCGATCCCGCATCCATCGTGTCAAACCCGGAGCTTGCCAAGCGGGAACTCAACTGGACGCCGCAATTCGACGACCTCGATATCATCATATCCACGGCGATAAAATGGGAACAGGGTCTGATGATGCGCGGGAATATGGAATGAAATGCGAACATCACAGGTTCCGACATTCTGACGAGAATAATTCCTATTCACTAACCTCTATTATCCAGGCACTGCAGAGTATCGCAAGTGAGAAACATTCTCGAATATTGCTCGCGCTTATGCCTCGATTGAGAATGGAGCGACGATACATACATGGTTAAGATTGTATTCTATCCGGCTTTCGATAGCGCCGAGTTAGCGAGCGATCACTTTTATCGTCTGCACTGGTATCTTTACCCCTATCGCGACGCGATCGATGAGATCGTCATGCCGATCGTGGACGACAGTTTCCAGCCGGGGCCGGTTCCCGACTATCTCGACCAATCTCTCAGCAACCTGGTCGGCTCGCTCCCTGTCAAATTCGCTCTGGATTGCGACAATCAACGCGTTCGGGAATTGGCAAAGGGCGCCGGTGCAATTTTTGCCTGGAAAGCGGCCGAAATCAAAGAGGCCCGAGCCATCGCGCCGAAGGGCGTGTCGGCGATCCGCATCGACCACAACAACGACCAGTATGCGAGTTCATTTTACTTGAGACTGGCGGAGTTGGTTCCTGACTTCAAAGACCTTCCCATCAACCGCTCTTCTTACGATACGAAACGCTTGGAAAGCCGTCTTTCATCGGAGAAGGGTTATATATTCGGCACCGGCCCTGGCCTCAGTCGGGCATTGGACGAAGGCTTCGATTTTTCGGACGGGGTTTGTATCGCCTGCAACAGCATGGTTCGCAATCATGAACTCATGGAGCGTATCCAGCCCCCATTGATCGTGATCGCAGATCCGATTTTCCACGCCGGACCTGCCAGTTATGCCGCTGCGTTCCGATCCGAGTTGATCGAAGCTTTGGATAAATACGATGCGGATCTCATCGTGCCCATGCGCGATTACCACATCTATATCAGCCATCTGCCAGAACGTTTCAAACATCGGATCGGTGGGCTGCCATTTGTGAATGGCGATATTCCAAATCTGGATCTGCGCCAGTCATTCCATGTTACAACGACCAGTAACATTTTAACGCTGTTTCTGCTGCCGCTGGCCGGCACCTATTTCAATGAGATCTGTATCCTGGGTTGCGATGGCCGCCCGGCCCATGAAAATTCCTATTTCTGGGGTCACGACAAGAAGTCTCAGTTCAATGACAAGATGGATGACATCAAACGCGCTCATCCAGCCTTCTTCGCAATCGACTACGATGATTACTACAACACCCATTGCGCCGTTCTGGAGACGTGGCTTGGCGCTTTGGAGGCCAAGAGAAGAAAAGTAATCAACTGCACTCCGTCTTACATTCCGGCGCTTTTAAAGCGCAGCGCGGACGGCGTGGGCGAACCTGTGACAGCTTCGCAAGCCCCCCAGAGTGATGCGCCGGTCTCCGACCCGCTTTCAAGCTTGGCCTCATCTTCGAATGGCGATGATCGGCAAACGCCGAAAGTGTCGATCGTCATGCCGGCCTTCAATTCGGCCGTTTATATTGCCGAAGCCATCGCCTCGGTTCAAGGCCAAAGCTTGTCCGACTGGGAACTCATCGTTGTGAATGATGGGTCTACCGATGCCACTTCAGACATCGTCCGCTCACTCGCTGCAGGGGATACGCGGATCAAGCTCCTCGAAAGTCGCGCAAAGGGCGTTTCCGCCGCACGAAATACCGGGGTTTCAGCCGCAGAAGGCGAATTGATCTGCTTCCTGGATTCCGACGACACAATGTTGCCCGGCTCGCTGGAGGCCCGAGCGACGAGTCTGTTGAACGATCCAACCACCGAGCTTGTGCATAGCTATATCCGGTTCATCAACGAGAGCAGCCTGGATCTCAAGTTTGATTCAGGAACAAAACGCACCGTCTCATTTCGTGACATGCACGGGAATCCGGCCAACATTAATACCATTATGGGCCGTGCAGAACTGATCAAAAGCTATCCCTTCAAGGAAGGGCTTCGCAATGGCGAGGACTGGCTGATGGTCGCGCAAGTCCTGCGCAGCGGGGTATTGTCTCACTATATTGCAGACGGTGGAGCGACATACCGCGTCCATCCTTCCTCAACTGTGCTCAAAGATATGGAAGCGCACGAACACGGGCTGCTTCAAGTCATCGATTGGGTTTACTCTCCCGATTCATCCGCAGATTTCCTGCCTCCTTATCGCAAGGGTCTCGCATTTCCGCCTCGCAAGGAAACGGAAACTGCGCGTATCAGCAACCTTACAATCTGGTCACTTCTTCGCGGCGACGAAGACGCACTGAAGAAATCTCTGGAAGATCCTGAAATTGTTTCATTCCTGCGCCAGCAAAGCGTGCAGACGCTGACTAAACGCATTCAACATTTCGGCGTTCGCATCTTCGGACTTCCGAGTGATGAACTACACACCGTAAGAAAAGATATACGCCAGACGATCTCCTCGACAGCTTCCGCAAACGAGCTGGCGCGTCTGGTTCCCAATCTTCACAAAGCCATACAGTTGGTATTTTCTGGAGAAGCGCCACCTGTAGTCCCAATGAGAGCGGCGTCGTTTTCTGCCGGAAATAAGCACCAGCAAGACCGCCCCCGTAATAATCGCGCCGGCAACTCTGAAATTCCTGACCTCGATCTCCCGCGGCCATTTTATGCTGATTTCGGCGAATGGCTGATGCCACGTGCTCCCCGGCTTTTTTCAACGCTTCGGGGCGTCCGACGCAGCTTTGCGCCGCAGCGTCGTTCAGGCATATTCTTCCGGGCACCTCAGCTGGCGAGCTGGATTCTGCGCGCCGCATGGCGTCGCAAGTTTGCGGCATTGCTTTTGATCGTGATCTGCGTCTTTCTCGTTGCGCTTCCGTACAGCAACCCTCAGATGTCTTC
>JAFAGL010000108.1 GCA_023422735.1 Pseudomonadota bacterium | reverse complement strand
TAAGCGGACTGGCCAGCCTTGGTGAAATGCCGTGCGATGCGCATCGTTCGTCCCTTCGACGTCGTCTATATCTAGCGTCTCGTGGTATGGGCGATCCCAGCCTGCACGAGAGCATGTTTCCGATCTCGAACCGGCACTGGGCCAGTCCATCCCCACCTGCGCAGGCCAAAGCCTGCGCGCACCAACTGAAACTCAAAGAAGACCCGAAGCGGCCCCACTTGTGCCAAACCGGTCCATCCAACTCGTATCAGCACACGCCAACTGCATCTAGTGCCAAAACGCATACACCACACCATATATAGTGTTAACTACGCGTTACTTGAAGGACTGCGCAGATATATGGCCGCGCGGAAAACCCCACGCCGTACGCGCCCTGCACGGTCGTTGCACTGCTTTCGATGATCAGCATATTCACTTACGGAAGCCGTATACTCACACCGGCCACCACGCTTCGCCAGGAAGCGCATGAGCCATTAAGCGCCGAACACAACACCCGGTCAAGGATTCGTTTATGCGGATTTAGCCGACACAAGATGTTGAAGGCAGATATGTGGATAACGGGGAGTTCGCAGCAAGCACACTTGCCTGATGCGCTGATGATAAGGCCGTAAAACCGCTCAGAACTGAGAAACGCAAGACAGCCAACGCATTGCGCCAAAGCCTTGGCATGTCGCTTTGGTTTGCAAAGCAACCTTGGCGATTAAACAATGCCGCCACACCCATTTCACATATCCGGCGGTTCTCGAGCTCGACCGCCACGTCGCCTTCGTCGCGGATCACCGTTGCGCTTGTGTGGGATCGACGGTGACAGTCCTTTGACCACGAAATCCGTGCTGTTGTGATTCGGTGAGCGCCACAGCGACGGACGCGCCAAGGAGATCGAATGCCGACAATCCTGCTTTATGTTTTGGCGGCCGGTGCCGAGATCGCTGGCTGCTTTGCGTTCTTTGCCTGGTGGCGACTGGAGAAATCCGCGCTTTGGTTGCTGCCGGGCCTTGGATCGCTGATCGTGTTCGCCATCGCGCTCGCAATGGTAGACAGCCCGGCCGCCGGGCGCATCTATGCTGCCTATGGCGGTATTTATATAGCCGGATCGCTTTTATGGTTGTGGCTGGCGGAAGGTTTGCGGCCGGATCGATTCGATCTCGCGGGCGCAGCAATCTGCCTGGCGGGCGCGGCGGTGATCATCGCCGCACCGCGATAAAGTCTTCAGCCGGCCTGGCCTTCCGAGATCGGTTTCTGGAAAGTGAACCCCATGTCCCATGGGAAGAAAATCCAGGTATCCTGCGAAACTTCCGTCACGAAAGTATCCACCAGCGGGCGACCCTTTGGCTTGGCGTACATGGCGGCAAAATGCGCCTTTGGCAGCATTGCGCGAACGATTGCCGCCGTTTTTCCGGTATCGGTCAGATCATCGACGATCAGCACTTCCGCGCCCCCGTTTTCGCAAAGGTTCGGCGCAATCTCCTTCAGGACCTGCATGTCGCCCTGCGCGGAATATTCATGATAGGACGCGACACAAACGGTTTCGATAACCCGGATGCCCAGTTCGCGCGCAATCACAGCGGCAGGAACCAGACCGCCGCGCGTGATGCAGACGATTGCTTTCCATTGCTCCTTGTTTGGCGAAAGGCGCCAAGCGAGCGCGCGCGCATCACGGTGGAACTGATCCCACGAAACGGGAAAGGCTTTCTCCGGAAGAGACATCACAGGCTCCGCAAAATAAGGGTGCGCGGGGTTAGCCGCAAAATGCCAGCTCTGGCAAGAGCCCGCCATTCTTAAAGTCGGCGGATAACATTCGAACGTGCCCTTTATGCAGCTTCTGTTATCAACCTTTCCACCATTGCCGCGACTTCCGCCCGGACTGTTTCGAGCAACTCGGCATCGCGCGCCCGCACCACCAGTTCGGTATAAAAGCTGCCTTCGGCATATTTCGGATAAGAGCCGATAATCGTATCGGGATGCGCTTTTTGAATCTCACCCAAAGGCCCGCCGATGGTGCCCTCGCCCAACGGACAATGAACAGTCGCAGAAAGCATCCTGGCGCCGGTCTTCAACGTCGGCAAAACATTGTCGAGCATGGCCTGAAAAATAGACGGGACGCCGGCCATGACGTGAACGTTGCCGATTTTGAAGCCCGGCGCGAGCGAAATCGGATTGTCGATATGGGTCGCCCCAACCGGCATCCGCGCCATGCGCTTGCGCGCTTGCGTGAACTCCATGCCTCGCGCCTCGTAATGCTTTTCCATCATTGCATAGGCTTTGGCATCATAGTCGCAGACCAGCCCGAAGGCCTTCGAAATCGAATCGGCGGTAATATCATCATGGGTGGGGCCGATGCCGCCCGTGGTGAACAGATAAGTGTAGCGGGCACGCAACGCGTTCACCGCCGCGACAATCTCATCTTCTTCGTCGGGAACGATCCTGACTTCTTTCAGGTCAATTCCCACTGCAGTCAGCATATCTGCAAGATGCCCGATATTCTTGTCTTTGGTGCGGCCCGACAGGATCTCGTCTCCGATCACGATCATGGCGGCAGTTACGAGTTCACTCATAGGATTTTCCCGGTCGGCAAGACTGACACTCTTCCTGTAGTCCCGCCTGTTCTCGGCGGCAACAGGATTGGTTTCGTGAACAATCTGTCCTGAAGCACGCGTCTTTCATTGAACGGTCACGGCGTTACCCTAGCTCCATCGCAAAGCAGGCCCGGATCGCATCGGGGTCACAACATTTCAATCGCGAGGAGCAGTTATGGCAAAGGTACTTGTTCTTTATTATTCGAGCTGGGGTCACATGGAGCAAATGGCAAAGGCTGCCGCCGAAGGCGCGCGCCAGGCCGGTGCTGACGTGACAATCAAAAGAGTGGCCGAACTGGTTCCGCCCGAAGTCGCCAAAGCTGCCCATTACAAGCTCGACCAGGACGCGCCGATTGCCGATCCGCTGGAACTCGAAAACTACGATGCGATCATCGTTGGCGCCTCGACACGCTATGGCGCAATGGCTGCTCAGTTGAAGAACTTTTTCGACCAGACCGGCCCCCTTTGGGCACGTGGCGCGCTGTTGAACAAGGTCGGGTCGGTCATGGTTTCCACCGCCACCCAGCATGGCGGCGCCGAAATCGCGCTGATTTCGACACAGGTGCACCTGCAGCATCACGGCATGATCATCGTGCCGCTGTCCTATGCCTATCAAGGCCAGATGGGCAATGATGTCGTGCGCGGCGGCGCGCCTTACGGCATGACCACGACCTCCGATGGGGATGGCTCACGCCAGCCTTCGGCGCAGGAACTGGAAGGCGCGAGCTTCCAGGGCAAGCGGGTTGCAGAAATTGCAGCCAAGCTCCACGGCTAAGCGGGCGCGGAATACCCAATGATGAAACGGGCGGTCAAACGACTGCCCGTTTTGCTTTGCAGCCTGCCGTGAGCCGGTAAAAACAACCTACCCGATCCGACAAAGGGACTTGCATGCTGGCGCTCAAAATCGCTCTGGTCGTTCTCATCCTCGCCGCGGGCGCGCTGCTCGGCGTGGTCCTTTGGGGGTTGATTGCGACCCGGCGCATCGTTGCCCAAAGCAACCAACTCGTTCAGCCGCTGGGCCACTTCGTCCAGATCAACAACAGCCGCATTCATTATTACGAAATCGGCGAAGGTCGCCCGATCCTTTTCATCCACGGTCTGGGGGGCCATTACCACCATATGCGTCGCCCGTTGATGGAAGCCTTCGGCCCCGGCTACCGGCTGATCGCAATCGACCGTGAAGGATCTGGCCATTCCACACGCGCAACGGGTTCGAGCGGACGTTTGACCGAGCAGGCGAACATGATCACCGCTTTCATCGACAAGCTTGAACTCGACCGGCCCTTGCTGGTCGGGCACTCGCTGGGCGGCGCAATCGCGCTGGCGACCGCGCTGGATTTTCCTGGCAAGATTTCAGGCCTGGCTCTTTTATCGCCATTGACGCAACCGGTGGACACGTTGCGGCCCGAGTTTCGTGCACTTTACATCGGTTCGCCATGGTTGCGCCGTTTCATCGCGCACACTTTTGCCGTGCCCTTATCCGTGCGCAATGCCGACGCGACGATCGACTTCGTGTTCGGGCCGCAAACGGCACCAGACGATTTCGCGGTGGAAGGCGGTGCGATGCTTGGTCTGCGGCCAAGCCATTTCTACGCAGCCTCCACCGATCTCGTCGCCATCCCGCGCGATCTGGCAAACCAGCAGCGCCGCTATGGCGAATTGCAGATGCCTGTGGGCATTCTTTACGGCTCGGCGGACAAGGTGCTCGAACACGAAATCCATGGCCTGCGCATGCGCGAGCAGATCCCCGGCCTTGAGTTTGAGCTGCTGCACGGTATCGGCCACATGCCGCAATACGCGGAAACAAAGAAGGTAGTCGCGTTTATCAAACGCCTGGCGGAAAAGGCGGAGATGGTGCGGGCGACGGGAATCGAACCCGTACGATCATAGATCGAGGGATTTTAAGTCTGCTGCACGGTGGTGCGGGCGACGGGGTTCGAACCCGTAAGTCACTGAGGACGCGAGATTTTAAGTCTCGTGCGTATGCCAATTCCGCCACGCCCGCGTGTCACCGTGGCACTGCTATGTCACAAGCTATGTCACAAGTTCAAGCCCGTGACACAGCAAGGGATTAAAGGAAAGGCCCAGCTACTAGCCAGGCCTCTTTATTCCCTAAATGTTAAGAGCGCGTCTTGCCTTAGTCGGAAGCTCCAACCACCCTCAATGCAGGGTGAGCAGCATCCGGCTCCAAGGCTGAGGCAGCCAGCTCCAAGGCTGAAGGTGCTAACTTCATATACCGCTCAGTGGTCACGAAGGAGGCATGATCCATCCACTCTTTGATACGCTTTGCGTCGACACCTCGGGTTGCCATACGGCTTGCACAGGAGTGCCTAAAGACGTGAAACGGCTGGGTTATCTTGGCGTATTCACCGCCGAGCTTCTTATAGATTTGCCGAAGTACATCCCGCGCGCGCTCATAGGTGATGTCCTTGAAGGGGCCCTCGGGGTGAGTTGAGGCAGAACGCCTGCGCTGAATGGCTGCTTGGGCGCGTTTCGTCAAAGGTACGCCCATCATGTTACCGTTCTTACGGTTCTCGAAGACCACGACATTGGCGCGGACTGTACGCC
>JAFAGL010000224.1 GCA_023422735.1 Pseudomonadota bacterium | reverse complement strand
TATCGCGGTTGCGAGCATGGTTGCGTTTATTGTTTCGCCCGGCCCACCCATAGTTACATGGGCCTGTCGGCGGGTCTGGATTTCGAAGCCAAGCTTTTTGCCAAGCCGGATGCGGCGCGCCTGCTGGAACGCGAAATCAACAAGCCGGGGTACCAGCCACGTAGCATCGCGATCGGCACGAACACCGACCCGTATCAGCCGATTGAAAAGTCGCATCGCATCATGCGCGACATTCTCGAAGTGCTGGAGGCTCACGATCACCCCGTCGGCATCGTGACGAAATCCGCTTTGGTCATGCGCGACAGTGACATTCTCGGCCGCATGGCCAGCAAAGGTCTGGCCAAGGTCGCGCTGTCGATCACCACGCTCGATCGCAAGCTCGCGCGCACAATGGAACCACGCGCGGCCACGCCCACCCGGCGCCTTGAGGCTTTACGCGCGCTCAACGAGGCTGGTGTTCCCGTATCGGTCATGGTTGCGCCCATCATTCCGGGCCTGAACGATGCCGAGATCGAGCGGATCCTTGATTCTGCGGCATCCGTGGGGGTGAAAGAAGCCGGTTATGTGCTTTTGCGCCTGCCGCTCGAAGTTGCACCGATCTTCAAGGACTGGCTTTTGACGCATTATCCCGACCGCTATCGCCATGTGATGTCGCTTGTCCGATCCATGCGCGACGGCAAGGATTATGATGCCGAATGGGGAAAGCGAATGAAAGGCAGCGGTCCTTATGCCTGGCAGATCGGAAGACGGTTCGAACTGGCTGCCAAGCGGCTCGGATTGAACACCGACAAGCGGCGCTTGCGCACAGATCTGTTCAAGGCCTCCAACGGTGCGGGGAGCCAGCTGCAGCTTCTTTAATGGCTACGATCATTCAGATCCATCAGGCGTAAAGGCCGGCCTCGCCGAACCGCCGGGTGGTTTCCTTTCCGGTATTGCCCTTGAACCGGAAAGGACTTGCGGAGAATCAGGACCGATGCGAGCTTCGCCGCAACATGGCTCGTTCGCGTTCTGATTCTCCGCCCTTGTTCGAGGTGCTGTCGGCACCCGATTTCGCGCGCGAAAAACGGGCAATCAAAAGCGATCAATGGCCGGTAGCCGGCGTCGATGAAGCAGGGCGCGGACCGCTTGCCGGCCCCGTTGTCGCAGCCGCGGTCATTCTTGATCCGAAGAAGATTCCCAAAGGGCTGGATGATTCCAAGCGCTTGACGGCGGATGCCCGCGAGGCGCTTTTCATCAAAATCCTGAAAGCCTCGCTGGCCGTCAGCGTCACCTCCATCTGCGCCGAAAGTGTCGACGATATCAATATTCTGCGGGCCAGCCTGACCGCCATGAAGCGGGCCGTCGACGGGCTGATCCTCCAACCGCGTCTTGTTATTGCGGATGGGCGCGATGTTCCCCCCGGCCTGCCCTGCCCCGGCGAAGCCCTGATCAAGGGCGATCAGCGCTCGCAATCGATTGCGGCCGCCTCAATCGTTGCAAAGGTGATGCGTGACCGCATGATGACGCGATGCAGTCACCATCACGGACATTACGGTTTCGAGCGTCACATGGGATATGGAACGCTGCAGCACCGCAAAGCCATCTCGGCGCATGGCGCGGTTGCCCGGCTTCATCGGATGAGCTTTGCGCCGCTGAAACCTGGCGGGTTGGCGCCGGATGCTCCCGACACTCTGCTCACCCTCGATACGGCGCCCGCAATCAAAACAATCGCCTGATTGAAATCAGGGCGGTGGGCAGCAGCCTTGTTTCGCAATTCGCCATCCGGCGCTGCAACCAGGTGCCCGTCATAGACCCCGGCTCACGACGCATAAAAAAATGGCCCGACGCATATGCGCTCGGGCCATTTCGGATCGATACAGGGATCGGCCGATCAGTTGAGCTTTGTTTTGACTTCCTGCAACGACGCTTCGAAGGCGGCCGGGGCAGTGTCTGGCTGTTGTGCAAGCACGCGGCGAGCCGCTTCAACAGCGATATCCACTGCCGTGCCACGCACCGCTTGAACGGCGTCGCGCTCGGCTTGTGCGATCTTTTGCTCGGCCATCGTGGTACGGCGAGCCACATACTCTTCCGCCTTCACCTTGGCTTCCTGACGAAGAGCCTCGGCCTCGCGACCGGCGGCGGCAACGATATCGCTGGCTTCTTTCTCGGCTTCGGCGCGCTTGCGCTGATATTCGGCCAGAAGCTGCTGCGCTTCTTCGCGAAGACGACGGGCTTCTTCAAGCTCGGCGCGAATGCGATTGGCCCGCTCGTCGAGAGATTTCGTCACCATGCCCGGCACCTTGAGATAGGCGAGCAAAGCGAGAAACAGGACGAGAGCGACTGTGGCCCAGAATGTTGCGTCAAAATGCATGGCGTCAGTTCCGTTCAGCAGCGATTGCCGACGTGATCGAGGTGCGATCAGCCTTGCCGCCGAGCGCTTCCACGATCGCCGTGGCAGCTTCTTCGGCAATGGCGCCAACTTCGCTCATCGCGCTGTTCTTGATGGATGCAATCCGGGCTTCGGCTTCAGCGAGTTTCGCATCGAGACCCGCTTCGGTTTCGCGGCGGTTCGCTTCGGCTTCGAGCTTCGCCTTGTCGCGCGCTTCCTGGCCGATCGCGTTGGCCTTTGTGCGGGCGTCCACCAATTCCTGCTCGTAGGCAGCAACCGCGGCGTCGGCTTCTTCCTTCATCTGCGCGGCCGTATCGAGATCCTGCGCAATGCGATCGCGCCGAACTTCGAGCGTGTGCCCCAGGCGGGGCAGCACGACCTTGCTCAAAAAGAGATAGAAAAGGCCGAAAGTGATGACCAGCCAGAGAATCTGGGATGGATAGAATGTCGAATCGAACGGAGGAAACACGCCCTCCTGGTGAGGAACCTCAGTATGGCTAGTCGTACCATCCGTCACCGGAGGCGTATCCACCAACGGCTCGGTTTGCACACCCGGTGCTTGTTCCTGCGCAAATGCGGGCGCGACGAACATCGGCTTCCCCTGTGAATTAAAACCCGACCGCAATTTGCGAAGGGCCGGGATATGTGTCCATTGCACTATTTGAACAGCTTCTGCTGTTCCTGCCGATCTTACGTGAAGAGCAGCAGCAGCGCGATGAGCAGCGAGAAGATGCCCAGAGCTTCCGTCACCGCGAAGCCGAACACCAGACGACCGAACTGACCGTCAGCAGCCGACGGGTTACGCAATGCGCCCGAAAGATAGTTTCCGAAGATGTTGCCGAGGCCGAGTGCGGTGCCGGCCATGCCGAAACAGGCAAGCCCTGCGCCGATTGCCTTTGCTGCTTCTACTTCCATTTTAGGCTCCTTTTGAGAGATCTCTTGTCTACAGACTTCGTGAGGCGGGATCCGCCGGTGAAAGATGGCTGCCGGTCAGTGGCCGCCGGGATGCACCGCGTCGTTGAGGTACATGCAGGTCAACACGGCGAAAACATATGCCTGCAGGAATGCGACGAGGAACTCTAGGCCGGTGATCGCCACCGTCATCAGCAATGGCAGGATCGCACCTGCAACGCCAACCGCGCCAAATGCGCTGAGCGAGGTGACGAAACCGGCGAAAACCTTGAGCGTGATGTGGCCCGCGAGCATGTTTGCAAACAAACGAACGGACAGGCTGATCGGACGCGACAGAAAGGAAATGATCTCGATAAGCGCCACGATCGGCACGATGGCCGCGGGAACGCCGCTCGGTACGAAGAGCTTGAAGAAGCCCAAACCGTTCTTGGCCAGCCCGTAGATGATCACCGTCAAAATCACGAAAAGCGCCAAGGCGAAGGTGACGATGATATGGCTGGTTACCGTGAAGAAGTAAGGAAACAGGCCGAGCAGATTCGCAACCAGCACGAACATAAAAAGGGAAAAGACCATCGGGAAGAAACGCATCCCGCCGCTTCCGGCAGAATCGCGCAACATGCCCGCGATGAACTCATAAGACATTTCGGAAAGAGACTGCAGGCGACCGGGGATCAGACCGCGATTGGCCGATCCAAGGAAAAGGAATGCAGCGGCCGCAGCGGCTGTTGCCACCATGAAAAGCGAAGAATTCGTGAAGGAAAAGTCGAGCCCCCCGATTTCGATCGGGACCAGACGCGAGATCTGAAACTGGTGGATCGGATCGTTGGCCACTTTCGTTCCTTGTTCTTCCGAGCCTATGGCCCACTTACCAGCGCGGCAATTGCCGCCGAGATTTCCAGATGCGGGCTCAGCCGCGACGATTGCGCTTCGACGGATCAGGTGTCGCCTCTCCGGCCTTCACACCGGGCTCCGCCACCTTTCCCGCCGCGCGCAGGACGTTCAATATTCCAGCACCGAAACCGAGGAACAGAAATACGATCAGACCCCACGGTGACGTACCAGCCGCGTAATCGATTCCCCAGCCAAGTCCAGCACCAACGATGATCCCCGCGATGAATTCGCTGGAAAGCTTCATGGCCTGAGCAAAGCCGCTCGTATCACGCGACGACGCGGCGGCGGCCTCTTTCTGCGCTTCGACACGACGCGATGCCAAGGCGGCATCCAGATCGCGTCGACGTTGATCGAGACCATCGTCGCGTGATGCGGCCAGATTTCCGGTGTCGGCATGCCGATCGGATAATTTGCGAGGCCTGTTTTCTTCGGCCATGGCATCCTTCCGCCCAGACACGCGCCTTCCCGGCAGCCGCTTCAAAGTCGGGCGCACCATAGTTAGGTCACAATCCCCCGTCAAGCCGCCAATAGGCCGCTAAACAGAAGCTTTTTGCGCTTTCAAATCAATCACTTGATTGTGTGCGACAATGCGCGCTGCTTCGGGTTGCAGGTTTGCAACGCGAATCCCCCGACGCTCAGCTCCATCCGCCGCCATATGTGCGGTAAAAGACATGCAGCCCGATCTTCTTCATCCGCTCCATCGTCTTGTTCCACCGCGGGTTCACATAGGTGGCGTGATAATGGGTCGCCGAAGCGACTTCCGGGATGAAGATCTTGCCGGCCGTGACTGCCATCGCGATGTCTTCGGCGATGCGATAGCTGGAACGGCTGAGGACGATGTCGGGAAGACCATCGCAGGCAAACGAGAACTGGCAACGGTTGCGCCAATTCTTGTTCTGGTAAACCACGCCGCAGATCGTATCGGGGTAGGCCGGATTGCGGACCCGGTTCAAGATCACCTGACCAACGGCAGCCTGCCCTTTCGCGCTTTCGCCGCGCGCCTCGAAATAAATGCCGGTGGCGAGGCATTTCTGTTCGGATGCGGAAAACACGGTCGGCGGAAGCGGCTTGCTCATCCAGTTGTGATCGCCTTCCGCGACCGGCGGGATGAAGCGGCCATCATCGGGATCTTCGCCCTTGAGCAAGGACGCAAACGGCGACGCCGAAGAATAATCCGGCTCCGCCGGCGCGTAAGCGGTGGCGAGAATATCTGCCTTCTTGTTTGTGACGAGCGCGGCGACCACGGCCGGCAACATCGGGTCGACAACCGGCTTGACGTGCGGATGGAAGGCCGCGGCGATCTGGATTTCCTTGCCGTCGAGAGCTGGCTCGATAAAGGCCATGGCGACATCGCTGCCTTCGCCGCGCAAGATCATGCTGGTGCGCTGAAAAACGGAGCCTGCGGTGAATGATTTCGGCGGGGCAACGGGCGCAATGCGCACAATACGCCCTTTCTTCTCGTCGCGCGTGACGCGCTCTTCATCCGGCTTGTCGGATCGTTGGGCCTTTCCCTTGAAAGCGACCGTGCCGACGGATTTGGTAAAGCGCCCGGCCCCCGAAAGCGATGCCTGCTGGCTTGCGCCGGAAAATTTCAGTTCGGCCTGGTGGACCGAACCGGCAGCCGCCTGTTCGAGATAAGCGTTCCACCGCGTGCTGACGGCCTCGGCACCCGACACCATGCTGGTCATGTCCTGCATGGCAGCCTGGGTCGGAAAGCCGATCCAGATTCCCATCCCCACCAGCAGGGGCGACACATAGGATCGCAAACGATCCGTCGCGACTGCCCGCCGCGGTAAAACTCGACCTAACACCGACCCACTCTCCGAAACGCACCCAAAACCGTTAAGGAAAGAAATGATCGATTAACCTTGATGAGCGGTTAACGGCATGGCCTGGCCGATCACTCATCTTGAGTATTTGCCAAGATGCGACATCTAAGCCTGCACGCCATGTTTCTTGCAACAATGCAGTTTTTCCAGAAAGGCCCTGCAAATGAGCGACATTTCGGAAACTGCCCGCAAAAACAACAGGATTGAGATCGCGCAAAGCGCGGTGACCGAAAATGTCGTGTTCGACATACGGGGATCGGGTGCAACCCTCATCATCGAGGATGGCGCGAGGGTCGGCGGCCGGATTTTCTTGTCGGACAATGCCAAAATCGTGATCGGCGCGCGGTCGATCATTCATCAGGCCGCGTTTCATCTGCATGAAGGATCCGAAGTTCAGATCGGTGAACGCTGCCTGTTCAGCCGCATGATCAGCGTTCGTCCTTCCGACGCGCACAAGATCTTCGATCTCGACAGCGGAGAAAGGATCAATTCGCCGAAACCGATCATCGTGGGCGATCACGTATGGGTCGGCGAGAAAGTCGATCTCATGAAAGGAGCGCAGATCCCGTCCGGCTGCGTCGTCGGAAGCTCGGCCTATGTCGTGTCAGCCTTCGAGGAAGAAAACTGCATTATCGGCGGCAATCCCGCGAAAGTCCTGCGCAGGGGCGTTCGCTGGGATTTCTGATCGGCAAGCTGCGCGGCCAGGAAGAACCTGACCGTTGCTATTTTTTCTTCGGCGCGAAGGGGTTTTCGGACGCCCGCATGACCATACGGATGGGAACGCCCGGCATGTCGAAGCTTTCGCGCAAGCCGTTGACCAGATAGCGGACATAAGATTGCGGCACCGCTTCGGGACGCGTGCAAGACAAAACGAAGCCGGGCGGACGCGCCTTGACCTGCGTGATGTATTTGATCTTGAGACGACGACCGGCAACGGCGGGCGGCGGGTGATGACCCGTCACACCTTCCAGCCAGCGGTTCAGGCGACCGGTGGAAATACGTCGGTTCCAGACTTCGTGCGTGCGCGTGATCGCATCCATCAAACGATCGATCCCGCGTCCGGTTTCGGCGGAAACAGGCAGAGCCAGAAGCCCTCGCACCTGCGGCAGCAAGCGCGCGGTCTTTTCGTGCAATTCGGCCAGGTAAGCCTGCTTGTTCTCGATCAGATCCCATTTGTTGAAGGCGAGAACAAGCGCGCGTCCTTCGCGGATGATGAGATCGGCGATTTGCAGATCCTGCTTTTCAAAGGGAATGGTCGCATCGAAAACAACAACCACGACTTCCGCGAAACGGATCGCACGCAAGCCATCTGCAACTGAAAGCTTTTCGAGCTTTTCCTGAACGCGGGCCTTGCGCCGCATACCAGCCGTATCGAACAGCTTGATTTCGCGCCCGCGCCAGGTCCATTCCACGGAAATCGAATCGCGCGTGATGCCGGCTTCCGGGCCGGTCAAAAGGCGCTCTTCGCCGATCATCTGATTGATGAGCGTCGACTTTCCGGCATTCGGTCGGCCGACAATGGCGATGCGCATCGGTTTCGTCGCGTCATAGGCGGGCGCTTCCGCATCGGGATCAGCGATGTCCTCGCCAACCAGCACCTCGGCGGCTTCCGCAACGATGGCATCTTCTTCATCCGCCTCGAAAGCGCGGTCCTCGCCGATCGCGGCAACAACCGCATCGCGAAGATCCGCCATGCCCAGGCCATGCTCGGCGGAAATTCCGACCGGCTCTCCCAGCCCAAGCTCCCATGCTTCGAGCGCGCCCGCTTCGGACGCCCGGCTTTCATTCTTGTTGGCAACCAGAACCAGCGGCTTGCCGGCCCGGCGCACCACATCGGCGAAGGTGCGATCGTCCGGCGTCAGACCTGTCCTGGAATCCACCATGAAGAGGATAACATCCGCCTCTTCGATCGCGATTTCGGTTTGCGCGCGCATCCGCCCGGCCAGCGATTCGTTGGGCGCAACTTCAAGGCCTGCCGTATCGATCACATCGAAGCGCAAGTCATACAGCTTGGCCTCATGCACACGCCGATCACGCGTGACGCCCGGCCGATCATCGACCAACGCGATCTTGCGACCGACCAAACGGTTGAACAAAGTTGACTTGCCCACATTGGGCCGCCCGATGATTGCCAGCTTAAAGGCCATGATGCGACTTACTTGACGCCTGAACCGTGAATCAGATCGGCCATCATACTCGCGCGCTGCCGCATATTCGCGGGCGCTGCCGTATCATCCTCGATCTGCTCGAATAATGGCAAGGCATCGGCTTGCCGGCCCGCTTTCCAGGCGGCAAGAGCGATGGCCTCGCGCGCCGAATGCCTCAACGGATTGGTTTCCGCGTTCAGCGGACCAACATGGGCTTCAACCTCTTCGGCGGTGCCATGGTCAACCAGAACCAGCCCTGCCCTCAGCTTGGCAAGATCGCGGATGACCTGGGGAATACCGTTATCGGCAGATACCGCGTCGAAAGCTGCAACGGCGCCGCTGAAATCGCCTTTTTCCACCAGAACAGTCGCCATGCGCATGCGCGCCAGGATCGGGTAAGCGCCGGCACCCTCGTTTTCAAGCTTTTGCAGTGCCGCCGCCGCTTCGTCGGTCTTGCCCTCATTGGCAAGCTGCAAGGCCTGGGAAAACTGGTCGCCCGAAGCGTTTGCGCGATTGGTGGAATACCAGTCATACAAAGCCCAAGCACCGGCAGCGAGGACGATGACCAAGGCAGCGATGATCAGCATCGGGCCAAAGCGAGCCCACAATGCCTGCGCCTTTGCCTGGCGCATCTCTTGATTAACTTCTCGGAGAAAGCTGTCCGACATCCGTTTTTCTTTACTCACAGGAACTGACCGGAGCCAGTTGCCGACCTGATTACCGGCTCAACAGGAAAGTCCGCGTTTTAGCGAGTTTTGTGCGGCATGGAAGGGGCAGAACAAAAAAGGCTCGCCAAACTGGTCACGAGCACGTCACTCAGCCGGATGCGGAAGCAGGGAAACGCCAAGCAGCGCTGCCCCTAACCGCGCCATATTCTCCATTTAGCCCCGCGTCTTTTCAAGACGGGGATTTAAGGTTCGAATGTTTTCTTCCAGGCTGGGTCGAGCGCTTTTATTGACCGTCGGCTTTTTGTCCGGACCCACGTGGGCGCAGGACCAGAAAAGCACCGAAACGCCGCAATATGTCGTGATTTCCTTTGATGGCGCGCATGACAACGCCTTGTGGAAACGTTCGCGCGAACTGGCCTCGCAAACGGGGGCGCGTTTCACCTATTTCCTTTCCTGCGTTTATCTTTTGTCGCCCGACACCAAAACGTCCTACACGCCGCCGCATCATTCCAGGGGACGGTCCAATGTCGGGTTCGGCAAAAGCACCGAGGATG
>JAFAGL010000183.1 GCA_023422735.1 Pseudomonadota bacterium | reverse complement strand
GAACTGGCTAGTGTAGACTTTTTCGACTGGCTGCGCTCGTGCAGCAAACAGTGAGCCTATCCGCCGTGCTTGCTGCTTTCCCCGATCCGAAAGGCTGCGCTGGGTCCGGCAAATTTCGAAATCGACTTTCGGAGCGTCGGATGTTCCTGCCGCATAACCGTGGCGCAACATAACCACATGCCCCCCTTCGCGCAACAACGCCCACCCGGCTTCGGTGGCATGACAGACCCCGGATACGAGGAGGAATATGATCAAAGCGAGAGAGCGCAGCATAGGCTGCAAATAGCGGGCGTTTCGAGAATTGCCAAACATCGGTGTGTCATTGGACAGTCAAACACGGTTTGATCACTGGATGCATCCTTAGCCCGCTTCCTGCGTTCATCTGCTGTGGAACGAAAAAGGAATATTGCCATGTCTATTGCAAGCCAGATCAAAGAGCATGCCGAAGTGATTGGCGCCGATGGAGTTCATGTCGGCACAGTCGATCGTGTCGAGGGTGACCGCATCAAACTGACCAAGAAAGACAGCGGCGAAGGGCGCCACGAAGGCCATCATCATTACATCTCGTTGGGGCTGGTTGCTGATGTGGAGGGCGACAAGGTCCGACTTTCCGCAAATGGCAATGTGGCTGTGACGCTGGAAGAAGAAGGCGACGGAAACGCCGCCTGATGGGTTGGATGTTCTCCTCCCCCGATAAAGCCGGGTGTTTTGCGCCCGGCTTTATCTTTGACGGTTGCCTGCAACCGCACACGCTCTTATCGAAGATCAATGCATGAGTTGATCGCGATCGTCCTGTTTGTTTTCGGCATTGTTGCGTTCGGTTATCTGGCCTCACTGACTGGATTTCTGAAAGGAGAGGTTGGCGAAGGCCTCACGGAGTTTGCGGTGTCGGTCGGCTTGCCGCTGCTTTTGTTTCGCACCATTTCAACCGCCGATCTTGGCGATAAGATACCGGTTGACCTCTGGGTCACTTACTTCTCCGCCGTATTTCTCGCGTGGGGAGCAGGGTTCGCCGGGCTCAAGATCTTGTTCGGGCGGGATGCGCGAAACGCGGTTGTCGGGGGGCTTGCGGCGGCATTTTCCAATCTGTTGATGATAGGAACACCGCTCAGTCTTGGCGTTTATGGTCAGGCCGGATTCACGACACTTTCGCTGATCATCGCCATTCACCTGCCGATCATGATGGGGCTTTCGATCATCCTGTTCGAACTGGCGCGACCTGCCGATTCACAAAGGCCCGGTATCGGCACGATTCTCCTCGATTTCCTGAGGAAGCTGGTCTCAAACGCCATCTTGGTGGGAATCGCGGCGGGCTTCACCTGGCGACTGGTCGGTCGCCCCCTACCGGATATTCTGCATCGCATCGTTGATGTCTTTGCCGACGCGTCGGTGCCGATCGCTTTGTTTGCGATGGGCATGGCGCTTCGGCGCTTCAAGATTACCAATAATGTCGGTCCGGTTATGTGGATTGCGAGTGTGAAGCTAGCGTTCATGCCTGCGGTGGTGATGTGTCTCGCTTTGCTGCTTCAAATGCCTCCGCTTTCGGCAAAGGTTGCTGTTCTCGCGGCGGCCACATCGACGGGCATTAATCCTTATCTCATCGCGTCAAGATTCGGGACAGGCCAGACCGTGACTTCGAACGCGATGACCGTTTCGACGGCTTTTGCGGTTGTCAGCACCGCCGTTTGGCTCTTTATAGCCGAACATGTTTTTGCGTAGGCCAGGGTCGTATCTTGGCCTGCCTTGTGCTTTTTCAGACGATCGGAGGATGCGTCATGCTCAAGAAATACAGCCAGTTCATGAAGGAAGCTAACCTCATTGGCGGCGAATGGGTCCAATCCGACTCGGGAGCAACGCTTGATGTGGTCAATCCTGCGACCCGGCTAAAGCTCGGAACCGTTCCAAAATCCGGTCGCGCCGAAACCAAACGTGCAATTGCGGCCGCCCAGGAAGCGTTCCTGACCTATCGCAAGACGTCGGCGTTGGAACGCTCGAAGCTTCTGCGCAACCTGCATGATGCGATCATGGACAATCAGGATGCGTTAGCTGAATTGCTGACCCTTGAGCAAGGCAAGTCGCTGACGGAAGCAAAAGGCGAAGTCGGCGCATCGGCTGCCTATATTCTTTGGTTCGCGGAAGAAGGCCGACGCGCTTATGGCGAAGTCGTGCCTTCACCATGGGCTGATCGCCGAATTCTTGTGACCAAGGAGCCGACCGGCGTGGTTGCGGCGATCACACCCTGGAATTTTCCTTCATCCATGCTGGCGCGCAAGATTGGGCCTGCCCTGGCGGTTGGCTGCACATCGGTGATCAAACCTGCATCACAGACCCCTTATTCAGGCTTGGCTTGGGGCGTGCTTTGTGAACAGGCCGGGTTTCCAAAAGGCGTCATCAATATCGTTACCGGCGCTGCAAGCGAAATCGGCGACGAGCTTTGCGAGAACCCGGATGTAAAAAAGATCACGTTCACGGGGTCGACGGAAGTCGGTAAGATCTTGATGGCCAAGGCTGCGGGCACGGTCAAGAAAGTCTCGATGGAACTGGGCGGCAACGCGCCTTTCCTTGTATTCGACGACGCCGATCTCGATCGCGCCGTGGAAGGTGCGATTGCCGCAAAATACCGGAATTCTGGTCAAACCTGCATTTGCACCAACCGCTTTTTCGTTCAGGCGGGCATTTACGATGCCTTTGTCGAGAAATTCGCCGCAGCCGCCGGCGAGCTGAAAGTTGGCGACGGCACCCAATCAGGAGTTCAGCAAGGGCCACTGATCGACGATAAGGCGGTCGAGAAGGTGGAAGAACTGATTGCCGATGCCAAGGGCAAGGGCGGCAAGGTAGTGCTTGGCGGCAAGCGACATGAACTCGGGGGCTCGTTTTATGAGCCGACCGTCGTGTCGAATGCGACGGTCTCCATGCGCTTCATGAAGGAGGAAATCTTCGGACCCGTAGCGCCGGTCTTCAAATTCGAAACCGAAGAAGAAGCCGTCAAGCTTGCGAACGATACAGAATACGGTCTCGCCGCTTATTTCTACACCAGCGACCTCGGTCGTGCCTTCCGTGTCATGGAAGGCCTGAAATACGGTATGGTCGGAGTGAACGAAGGCATCATCACGACGCCTGAAGCGCCGTTTGGTGGCGTCAAGGAATCGGGTGTAGGACGTGAAGGCGGACATCAGGGGATCGAAGAATATCTCGATACGAAATATGTCAGCCTTGGTGGTCTCGGTTTCTGATATTTTCCTGAATTGAAACCTGCGGCGGCTGGGCGGTGACGCCTGGCCCGCCGCCTTTAACTGTCGCGAACAGGTTCCATCACGACGAAAGTGGAAGTTTGCGCAACATGCGGCAGGGCCGCGATCTTTTCACCGAGCGCGCGACGGTAGGCGGCAATATCGGTTGTACGAACTTTCAAGAGATAATCGAAACTCGCAGCCATCATGTGGCATTGCTCGATTTCACGGACGTCGCGAGCGGCCTTGTTGAACGCGTCGAGTGCTGCCGAAGTCGTGTCAGTCAGCTTGACCTGAACAAATGCGATATGGCCTTCGCCCATCTTGGCGCGGTCGATCACGGCCTGATAGCCTTTGATGTAACCCTCGCGCTCAAGCCGACGCACGCGCGCCTGAACCGGCGTTTTTGACAAGCCCACCTTTTCAGCCAGGTCTGCCATGGAAAGGCGGCCGTCACGGCTCAAAGCCGTGATGATATTGCGATCGACGCGATCCAGATCATTTGCCATCTATCAAAACACCGGCCGTTTGAACTGTAGTTGCCCCGAATATAGATCCTTTTGGACTACGTCGCCATGATCTTTGGACTGACAAGCGTGGTTGTCGCTATGGTATCTGCGAAAGCACTTCCATGAGGCTTCTCCCATGTCCCAATCGCTTGCCGTTATTCGTGAAAATATGCGCCGCCAGATCCTGCCGGATGAAAGGGCGGTGGTCGAAACCCTGATCGCAAGTGCCGCTCTCGATGCGCGGATTCGCGCTGATATTTCTGCGCATGCGGCCAGGCTTGTGCGCTCGGTGCGCGAATCCAGCGAAACGGGACGCATGGAAGCGTTTCTGGCGGAATACGGTCTTTCAACGCGCGAAGGCGTCGCCCTAATGTGCCTCGCGGAGGCGCTTTTGCGCGTGCCGGATGCGGAAACGATGGATGATCTGATCCGGGACAAGATCGCGCCCCACGACTGGGCTGCGCATTCGGGTGAATCAACCTCGATCTTCGTAAATGCGTCCACCTGGGCACTGATGTTGACAGGCAAGGTTCTCGACGAGGGTGACAACGGCATCGAACGCACGTTGCGCGGCATGGTGCGGCGGTTGGGTGAGCCGGTGATTCGTCGCGCCGTGTCGGCGGCGATGCGTGAGATGGGCGAGCAGTTCGTGCTCGGCCGCACCATTGAGGAAGCCGTGAAGCGCGGCAAGACCATGACAACGAAGGGCTATCTTTATTCCTTCGACATGTTGGGTGAGGCCGCTCGCACGGAAGCCGATGCCAAGCGTTATGCGCGCGCTTACGCTGACGCGATTTCGACGCTCGACAGCGGCTCCACGGGCACCGATATTCGCCGCAACAACGGCATCTCCGTAAAGCTTTCGGCACTTTATCCGCGCTACGAATTTGCCAGGAGCGACATTGCCGTGCCGATCATGTCGGAGCGTCTGCTGGCTTTATGCGTGGCAGCGCGCCATGCGCGGATGGGTTTGAATATCGATGCCGAAGAGATGGACCGGCTTGATCTATCGCTCGAGATCATCGGCAACGTTCTTGCGCATCCCGATCTGGCTGGCTGGAATGGTTTTGGCGTAGTGGTTCAGGCCTATGGGCCGCGCGCAGGTTTCGTGATCGATTGGCTTTACGGTTTGGCTGAAAAGCACGACCGATCGATCATGGTGCGACTGGTGAAGGGCGCTTATTGGGACAGTGAAATCAAGCGCGCGCAGATGCTCGGTCTTCCAGGCTACCCTGTCTTCACACGCAAAATTCACACCGACATTTCCTATATTGCCAATGCGCGCAAACTGCTTGGCATGACGGATCGAATTTACCCGCAGTTCGCAACCCATAATGCGCATACCGTGGCCGCAATCCTTGCCATGGCGAAAGACCGAAATGCATTTGAATTCCAGCGCTTGCATGGAATGGGCGAAGCGCTGCATGAGGCGGTTCGCAAGCAGGAGGGCACGCGGTGCCGCATTTACGCGCCGGTCGGCGCGCATCAGGATCTGCTTGCTTATCTGGTTCGCAGATTGCTGGAAAACGGTGCGAATTCATCCTTCGTGCATCAGATCGTCAATGAGGAGGTGTCGCCGGAAACGATTGCGCGCGATCCGTTTGAGATTGTTGCGGAAGAGGGCATCAGTCCTAACCCGGCTATTCCCGCACCCTCAGAGATATTCGCAGCCAGTCGCGCCAATTCGAAAGGCATGGATCTGACCGATCCGATCGTCATGACGCAACTCGATGCTGCCCGCACGCCCTTCGAACACAAGCAATGGGAAGCCAAGCCCCTGACCCGGGCCCAAGGGTCAAGCACGCGCCGCGAGATCAGGAACCCGGCAAAATCCTCAGAGATTGTCGGATTTGTTGCCGAAGCTGGGGAAGCGCTTGTTCGCGAGTCGGTGGCAATCGCGCGTGATGCGCAACCTGCCTGGGCTGCTTTGCCTGTGGCTGAGCGTTCCGCGATCCTGTCGCGTGCTGCCGAACTCTACGAAGCCAATGCACCTGAATTCTTCGCGCTTGCCACGCGAGAAGCCGGCAAGACGCTGGGCGACGGCCTGGCGGAAGTTCGGGAGGCGGTTGATTTTCTGTACTATTACGCCGCCGAAGCGAGCCATTGCGAGACGGGCACAAGCGCGCGGGGTGTCATCGCCTGTATCTCACCGTGGAACTTCCCGCTGGCGATTTTCACGGGACAGATCGCGGCAGCTCTCGTGACAGGTAATGCCGTTATTGCCAAACCGGCCGAACAAACTCCGTTGATTGCCGCCCGTGCCGTTGAGCTTTTGCATGAGGCCGGCGTGCCGAAAGATGTCCTGCATCTTTTGCCGGGCGACGGCGAAAATGTCGGCGGGCCGCTTACGGCGCACCCGGATATCGCCGGCGTTTGCTTCACGGGTTCGACTGAGGTCGCGCGGATCATCGAAAAGCAGTTGGCGCAAACAGCCGCGCCGGATGCAATGCTGATTGCCGAAACCGGCGGTTTGAACGCCATGATCGTGGATTCCACGGCCTTGCCGGAACAGGCGGTGCGCGATGTTCTCGCGTCGGCCTTCCAAAGTGCGGGTCAACGCTGTTCGGCATTGCGCATTCTTTATGTGCAAAAGGACGTAGAATCGAAAATCATCGAGATGCTGACTGGCGCCATGAATTGCCTGAGCCTGGGTGATCCGTGGCAATTGTCGACCGATGTCGGCCCTCTGATCGATGCGGAAGCGCAGTCCGGTATTCGAGACTATGTTGCGGAAATGGAACGTCAGGGGCGGCTTGTAGCCAAGCTCGAAGCGCCGTCGGAAGGCACCTTCGTCGCGCCGCATATCTTCCGTGTTTCGGGCATCGAGGCGCTGGAGCGCGAGATATTCGGACCGATCCTGCATATTGCAAGCTTCGATGCCGAAAAGCTCGAACAGGTCGTGGATCAGATCAACAAACGTGGTTTCGGGCTGACCTTCGGTCTTCACACCCGCATCGATGCGCGGGTTCAGGACATGGTCGATACCATTCATGCAGGCAACATCTATGTGAACCGCAACCAGATTGGTGCTGTAGTGGGATCACAACCTTTCGGCGGCGAGGGCTTGTCGGGAACAGGACCCAAAGCGGGCGGGCCGAATTATCTGCGCCGTTTTCGCAAAGCGACTGGAAACGCGCTCGTGCAAGCCGAAGCGCCCTTTTCGGCTTCCGTTGGTGAGATTGCCTTCCCGGATGCGACTGCGGGGGGATGGAGTACCCGTTCGGATCGTGTTCAGGCGTTGCGCCAGTTATTGCGTGGCAAGGCGCGTTCAGCGATCAGCGCGACCGCCAATACGGATTATGGACCGACGGATCTCCCTGGGCCGACGGGCGAGGGGAACACGCTCACCCTTTATCCGCGCGGCAACGTCCTTTGCTTGGGACCGGATGCGGACTCTCTATTAGCTCAGGTCGTGCAGGCGCTCGCTGCCGGCAACAGCGTCGTGGCGGTTGCTGCGCAGGCTCGTTCCATCCTGCAACCGCTTCTCAAAAAGAACCTACCGCTGAGCGCATTGAACGGCGCGCTGGATGCTGAGCGGTTGCGCAGCGAGCCGATGGATGTCGTGGCTTATGCCGGTTCAAGTGAACAATTGCAGGCTTACCGTCGAGTATTGGCTCAAAGATCCGGCGCGATCGTGCCACTTGTCACGGAAGTGCTTTATCCAACGGCCTATGCGCATGAGCGGGCCGTTTGCGTGGATACAACAGCGGCGGGCGGCAATGCCAGCCTGCTCGCAGGCGCGGCGGAAGAAGAGAATTGATTCTTTCCGCCGGCCTTGGCTCATCTGAAAGTTGAAGGCGTCTCAGGCGCCTTCAACCGGTGTGAAGCCCTCGAACTGAGGATGACCGATATAGGCCGGCTTCGTCTCGCCGGCATTACGGTGGGCGGAGCGGAAGTTCTCTGAACGCGTCCAGGCTGTGAACGCTGCCTCGTTCTCCCAGATCGTATGGGAAGCGTAGAGTGTATAGCCTTCCTCGGCATTGGCGGGGCCGCGGAGCAGATGGAAGCTCTTGAAGCCTTCCATCTCATTCAGCTTGGAATCCCGGTTTTTCCAGATATTCTCGAAATCTGTTTCCGATCCCGACCGCACCTTGAAGCGGTTCATTGCAACATACATCGTCAAATCCCTATCTGAATCTATAAACCAAACTCGATCTTGTCGGAACGCGACTCGGTTTTGAGCGCGGCGCGACACGCGGCCGTATCTACACCTTCTCCTGTGCAATCGGTCACTTCATTGACGAGGATCCGGCCAATCTGACTGCAATCGGCTCCCGAAAGATTGAAGCGGGTCACCTTGGTTTTGCCTGCCGGCAGATCGCGGAATTCCAGAACGGTGAGACGGTCCACAACCCCTTGCGCGTTGAACAGGGCAAATTCGAATGCCGCGCGCGTCACAGCCGTTTCAAATCCGTTCTTGACCACGAAGGTCAGACGGCAGCCATTGTCGGATGCTTCAAGGCCGTTGAATTCCAGACCCAGCGAAGGCGTCGCCTGCGCATATGCGGCGCTGGTTGAACCCATTGTCATCAGAGCAATCGCTGCCATGGGCGCGATGGCTTTCCCCAACTTCATTCGGTTGATCCTCTCATGTTTTGAACCGTGGTGACCATACAGGCC
>JAFAGL010000174.1 GCA_023422735.1 Pseudomonadota bacterium | reverse complement strand
TATACGCCGCTCGGCATCATGGTGGCGATGGCTTTCACCAGCCTTCCATTCGTCGTGCGCACCGTGCAGCCTGTTCTGGAAGATCTCGATCCGGCACTGGAAGAAGCCGCGCAATCGCTGGGCGGTTCGGACTGGACGATCTTTTGGAAAGTGATCCTGCCATTGCTGACACCGGCCCTTCTGGCAGGCGTGTCACTTTCCTTCGCGCGCAGCCTGGGCGAATTCGGCGCCATCATCTTCATTGCCGGCAACCAGCCGATGCAAACCGAGATCACCGCGCTCCTGACCTTCATCCGGCTCGAAGAATACGACTATCAGGCGGCAGCGGCGATCGCTTCGGTTTTGCTGATTACCGCCTTCGTGATGCTGGCCGTGACCAATCTCCTGCAGGCGCGGGCCCTGCGCTATACGCAAAGGTCCTGACATGAGCGCTGCTGGAAACAAACCGCCGAGAGTGGGTGACGGCCCGATTGTCCGTCGCAGCCTGATCGCCGCAGTTCTGCTTGTCGGTGCAGTGCTGGTGCTGGCCCCGCTTATTGTGATCTTCGCGCAGGCCTTTTCGCTGGGCGTTGCCGCCTTCGGACAGGCCATCGCGCATCCCGACACGCTGCACGCGATATTCCTGACGGTGGTGACCGCGTTGATCGCCGTGCCGATCAACACGGCTTTCGGGGTGGCTGCGGCCTGGGCCGTGACCAAGTTCGACTTTCCCGGCAAGCGGCTGTTGATCGTGGTGATCGAGATCCCGTTTTCGATCTCGCCGATCGTTGCAGGCGTCGCCTATCTATTCGTTTATGGCTTGCAGGGCCTGTTCGGCCCGGCGCTTCAGGCAGCCGACATCAAGATCCTGTTTGCGTTGCCCGGCATCGTTCTGGCGTCCATGTTCGTGACCGCGCCTTTCGTTGCGCGCGAACTGATCCCGTTGATGCAGGCGCAGGGGCGTGATCTGGAAGAAGCCGCGACGTCGCTCGGCGCTTCGGGCTGGCGCACCTTCTGGTCGGTCACACTGCCCAATATTCGCTGGGCGCTGCTTTACGGCGTGGTGCTGTGCAACGCCCGCGTGATGGGCGAATTTGGCGCCGTGTCTGTTGTTTCCGGCAATATTCGCGGCCAAACCAACACGCTGCCGCTGCATATCGAACTGCTTTACCACGATTACCAGACGGCGGGCGCTTTCGCGGCGGCTTCCATCCTCACCGTACTCGCCCTCGTCACCATCGTCGCCAAGGTTCTGCTGGAGCGCCGGGGCGCGGGCCGGCGTAGCCGGGTCAGCCTTGCTGCGCCCAACGTGATTTCAAAGGAACAAACGTCATGAAGATCAGCCTCGACAATGTGGTGAAGACCTTCGACACGTTTCGCGCGGTGCATGGTGTTTCGCTGGAAGTGGCGAGCGGAGAGCTCGTGGCTCTGCTCGGACCATCGGGTTCCGGCAAGACCACCATCCTGCGCATGATTGCCGGGCTGGAATTTTCCGATGCAGGCACCATCACCTTCGGCGATCAGGACGCAACCGCCATTCCCGTGCGAGAGCGCGGCGTGGGCTTCGTGTTCCAGCATTACGCGCTGTTTCCACACATGACGGTTGGTGAAAACATCGCCTTCGGCATGACGGTTTCGAAAGTGAAGCGCTCAAAGCAGGCGATCTCAACACGCGTCGATGAATTGCTGAAACTTGTGCGCCTCGAAGGGCTGGCGGATCGGTTTCCAAGCCAGATTTCCGGCGGCCAAAGACAGCGCGTGGCTTTGGCGCGCGCGCTCGCCGTGGATCCGAAAGTGCTGCTTCTCGACGAGCCATTCGGTGCGCTGGATGCGGCCGTAAGGCGGGATCTGCGCATCTGGCTGCGCGAGATTCAGGAGCAACTGGGCATCACCACTCTGTTCGTGACGCATGACCAGGAAGAAGCGCTCGACCTTGCCGACCGGGTTGTGATCCTGAGCGACGGCAAGATCGTGCAGCAAGGCACGCCGGAAGAGGTGACGCGGCGTCCCAACTCTGCCTTCGTGACGCGCTTTCTGGGCGACACGAACCGGCTTCCGGCAAAGGTGGTGGGCGAGCAGGCGGTTATTGCCGGCAACCAGGTCGCGGCCCCGAATATTCGCGACGGAGACGCCGAGCTTTATGTGCGCCCTGTCGATCTCGAATGGGCAACAGATGGCGCCGGCATTGCCGCCACCGTGACGGGGGTGATCGACCGGCCGGACAGCCGGCGTGTTCTGGCGCAGCTCGACAGCGGGGAAGCGGTGGAACTCGACGTTTCCCCCGAAACCGCGATTGCGCGCGGTGACAAAGGTGCATTGCGTATCCGGCGCGCCAATGTGTTTGCGGCATGAGGCTATTCGCCGGTTCGGGTGAGGCTTAAAGCCGAGACCAGAAACGGGACGGGGACAAGTAAAACAAGAAGTCGGCGCGATGTCTTCACAGGCGCGTTCCGGCTCGACTTTGAGTTAAACTCAACCAAACCAATAAAGGGCGGAGAGAAAACCGCAAATCAGATCAATCGGAAGGGGTTTTTACTCGCAAGCGTACAGT
>JAFAGL010000166.1 GCA_023422735.1 Pseudomonadota bacterium | reverse complement strand
CGATCAACAGCATCTTGCCGGGCTGGAGACGCCACTTCTTGACGACATGCTTTTCCTCGACCGGCAGCACGCCGGCTTCCGATGCGAGAATGACGCGGTCGTCATCGGTGACGAGATAGCGGGCCGGGCGCAATCCGTTGCGGTCGAGCGTCGCGCCGATCTGGCGGCCATCGGTGAAGCAAACGGCAGCCGGGCCGTCCCATGGCTCCATCAGGGCTGCGTGATATTCGTAGAACGCCTTGCGCTCAGGCGTCATCAGCTTATTGCCGGCCCAGGCTTCCGGGATCAGCATCATCATGGAATGCGCGAGGCTGTAGCCGCCCTGCGTCAGAAATTCGAGCGCGTTGTCGAAGCAGGCCGTGTCCGACTGGCCCTCATAGGAAATCGGCCACAGCTTGGAAATATCGTTGCCGAACAGCTCCGAATCCACCGAAGCCTGGCGCGCCGCCATCCAGTTGACATTGCCGCGCAGCGTATTGATCTCGCCATTATGCGCGACCATGCGATACGGATGCGCCAGCTTCCAGGATGGAAACGTGTTGGTGGAAAAGCGCTGGTGAACGAGGATCAGCGCGCTTTCAAAACGCGGATCGGTCAGATCCTTGTAATAAGCGCCAACCTGATAGGCCAGGAACATACCTTTATAGACGATCGTGCGCGATGACAGCGACACGATATAGGCGCCGATGTCGCGATTGCCGTTTTCCTGGTAGATGCGGCCCGAAATCACCTTGCGCAGAATATAAAGCCTGCGCTCGTAATCGTCGTCATCGGCGATCTCCGGCGCGCGGCCGATGAAGAACTGGCAATGCACCGGCTCCGACGCGGCGATATCGGGAGCCTTCGACAGCGATGAATTGTCCACCGGCACGTCGCGGAACCCGATCAGCGGCTGGCCTTCGGATTGCGCAACCTCCCGGATCACATCGGCGATATGCGCCCGCACTTCCGCATCGCGCGGCATGAAGATATGGCCGACCGCATATTGGCCCGGCTCAGGCAGTTCGATGCCCTGTGCGGCCATTTCCTCGCGGAAAAAGCGATCGGGAATCTGCACCAGCACGCCCGCGCCATCGCCCATCAGCGGGTCCGCGCCCACCGCGCCGCGATGCGTCAGGTTTTCCAGCATCTGAAGACCGTCGAGCACGATCTGATGCGATTTCACATTCTTCATCTGCGCGATGAAACCGACGCCGCAAGCGTCATGTTCGTTGCGCGGATCGTAAAGTCCCTGCGCTTCGGGAAGGCCGCCCCCAAGGGCGGTGCGTTTCGTGGCAGCATTTCCCGCGAAGGTTTGCGTGACGCGAATCGTATCGTCCTTCATAGGTCCTGCCTCCAGTTACCAGATTTCTCGCCTGGCCCGAGCGCGCAGCGAGCCGGAGCGGAAGACAGATCGCCCTCCGGCCGGCTGAAAACGCAAGTTTAAGATAAGACAGTAATGCTGTCCTATCTGCGTATGACAGATTAGCCCCGCGATCACAAGATAGAAAAGTGATAAATTCGCCGCAGGAACGCAACAAAGCATACCAGAAGGTAAGCATGGCGTAATAAAGTTGCGCCTCGCTGGGATGCGGTAGAATCATGTATCGGGTCAGCATTCGGCCTTGCGAAACGTTGGCAGACGCGGTCAACCTCGCCGCAGTTTTCCGAACCTCTGTAAATCATTCGAGCAGGTTTTATGTTTTTTGGATCCGACAACTGGGCTGGTGCCCATCCCGCCATCGCGCAAAGCCTTGTCACCCACGCAGGCGGTTTCGCGGCCGCTTACGGCACAAGTCCGCTCGACAGGCATGTCGAAGAGCGGTTCGCCAATCTGTTCGACCGGGACTGCGAAGTCCTGTTCGTCGGCACGGGAACAGCCGCCAATGCACTGTCATTGACGGCTTTCAACAAGGCTGGCGGCGTCACCTTTTGTCATCGCGAAGCGCATGTGATCGAAGACGAATGCGGCGCCCCGGAGTTTTTCCTGGGTGGCTCGCGCCTGCACGGCGTCGATGGAGCGGATGGCAAGATTACGCCCGACACGCTGCAAAAGGCGATTGATCGCTTTCCGCCCGGCTTTATTCACAGCGGCCGCCCAATGGGCGTAACAATCACGCAGGCAACTGAAATCGGCACGGTTTATTCGCTCGCCGAACTCGATGCGATCAGCGAGATCTGCCGCAAGCATGACCTGCCGCTGCATATGGATGGCGCACGGTTTGCCAATGCGCTGGTTTCGCTCGATGTTTCTCCAGCGGAAATGACCTGGAAGCGCGGCGTCGATATCGTGTCGTTTGGGGGAACGAAAAATGGCTGCTGGTGCGCCGAAGCCATTATCCTGTTTGGTGACCGCTTCACCGGCGAGCTGCCCTATATCCGCAAGCGCGGTGCTCAGCTCTTTTCCAAGACGCGCTTCATCGCAGCTCAGTTCGACGCCTATCTGCGCGATGGATTGTGGCTGGAAACCGCGCGTCATGCCAATGCGATGGCGCAAAAGCTCAGCGCAATCTTTGAATCGGCGCCGGGTGCGCGTTTGGCCTTCGAGCCGCAGGCGAATGAGGTCTTTGCCTTGCTCACCGAGCCGGTCGCGCAACGGCTGAAAGATGCAGGAGCAGTGTTCTATCCGTGGAAAGCGCCGCGTCTCAGCACGTTTGCGCCACAGCCTGATGAGCGCCTTTATCGGTTCGTCACGAGCTTTGCGACCGAGCAATCTGAGCTCGATACGCTTCAGCGCTTGGTGAGCAACACTTGATAAAACAAAGGCGACGCCCCGAAGGGCGCCGCCTCAACTCCGCTACGACTTGGAAGATCAGGCCGCTTTTGCCTCGATCTGCTTGGAGCTGTTGGCCGCCGAGCTGATCGCGATCTTGCGTGGCTTCAATTCCTCGGGAACATTGCGCTTCAGATCAATGTGAAGCAACCCGTTTTTCAAGGTCGCGCCGTTCACTTCGACATGGTCCGCAAGCTGGAAGCGGCGTTCGAAGGTGCGCGAAGCAATGCCGCGATAAAGGAGTTCGACGCCTTCTTCCTTATCGTTTTCGTTGCGCTCGCCCTTGACCGTCAGGACATTGCGATGGGCTTCGATCGAGATATCCTGATCGGAAAAGCCTGCAACCGCCATGGAGATACGGTAGGCATCGGCGCCGGTGCGCTCAATATTATAGGGCGGATAGCTCGTACCCGAATCCGGCTGGCCGACATTGTCGAGCATACCGAACAAACGGTCGAAACCGACGGTGGAGCGATAAAGCGGCGAAAAATCAAACTGACGCATGGTTGTGTTCTCCAATGAGCAACATGGGTTTTGCGTGTGATCGGATAAGGAACCCGGTTGGCGTTCCGCTCCGTCAGCGGCCCCGTTTTGGCGACCGCATGAGTTAGGTGGTGACACCCGACCGGGCTTTCAAGAGCCCTGCCCTGACCATTCGAACAAAGCCCCGTTTACATAAATGAACCATGGATGAACCGCCATTTCCGGCAAGGTTCATATCTCGCTGTATATCACGCAAGCCAACACCGAATTGCCGATCTTCAGGTCGGCAGCATGAGCATAACCGGGGTGCATCGTCCCTTCCTCCCGGTTCTGCAGGCCGGAAGCGTTTCAAACGCGCTTTCGGCCTTTCTTTTCGCCCGACCGGCCCCTGGTGCTGAAGCGCGACGTTCCTGAAATTTGGACAAAAAAAAGCCTGATCAAACGACCCGGCTAAGTTATGGAGTGCCATTTAAGGCTGAACCTCCAGAGGGGAACACTCGCGAGCGCTAATGGGAGGAGAACGCGCTCGTGAGATGACTGTGATATGGAGCATGCGTGCCTAATGTTCAAGCACCTCATTTTGCAACGCACCCATGCAGAAACACATTAACGATGCGGAATGCTATGCCGAGTGGCAGGGTTTGCCGCTTCCGGCAGCATAATCGCCGGCCGAAACCGGACCTTTTCGCATGTCGGTCGACCGCCTAGCTTGCGCGCCGGGAAATCAGGCAGATTGCTCAAGAAACGGCGTGTCACAACGAAAAAACCGGTCGCCCCCCTGTGAAGGGC
>JAFAGL010000161.1 GCA_023422735.1 Pseudomonadota bacterium | reverse complement strand
TGGAACAGCCGGCCGAACTCGTGTCTGGAAAGGTTTTCAACGTTTCCGATCTGATGGTCGACCGAAGCGATATTCTGGCGATCGCGCAGGAAGCAACGGGCCTGTCGCATCCCTTGCCGCCGAATTTCGACGCTTCGAATTTCAACGTCATGGCTAATGACCGTTTGAAGGCGTTGGGCTGGAAGCCCGGCGGCAAGCGATTGTTGCAGGAAACGGTGCGCGAGATGATTTCGGCGATGGAAAAATAGACGAAGCCGGGTTTTACGGAAACAAGGGCGATTGCTTCATTTCCAGATGCAGGCCGGTGCCTTCCCACGGGTGATTGTCGCAAACCGTCTCATCCAACTCGACACCCAGTCCAGGTTCCTTTGACGGAATAACATGGCCATCCTGCCATTCGATCTTTCGCTTGAGCAACGTGGCATGGAATCCGTCCCATTGTTTCAGCGATTCCAGGATCAGGAAGTTCGGCAAGGTTGCGGCAAGCTGGATGTTGGCCGCGCCCACGATAGGGCCACAGTAACAATGGGGAGCAATCTGGATATGCCAGGCTTCCGCCATGGCGGCGATCTTCTTGGTATCAAGAATGCCGCCGGAGCGACCGAGGTCGGGTTGCAGGATGCTGGCTGCGCGCTGTTCGATGACCCGCGCGAATTCAAATTTCGTTGTCAGCCGTTCTCCTGTCGCAATCGGGATTGAGGTGCTGCGGGCGATTTCGGCCATGACCTCCGGCATGTCTGGCGGGCAGGGTTCCTCAAACCAGAGCGGATCATAGGCTTCGAGCGCACGCGCCATGCGGCGCGCGCCGGAAGCGGTGAATTGTCCATGTGTGCCGAATAGAATATCGGCACGATTACCGACTGCTTCGCGAATGGCCTTCACCATGCGCACGGAGAGGTCGATATCGGCCAAACGCGGCTGATGCCCGTCATAAACGGTATAGGGTCCTGCCGGATCGAGCTTCAGCGCATCGAAACCCTGCGCGACATATTCGAGCGCGCATTCGGCCGCGAGGTCAGGGTCGTTGAAAACCGTGTTTCCTTCGCTTTCGCCGCCATTCGTGTGAACCGAACCAGTTTGCGGATAAAGATATGTGTATGAGCGCAGTGTTTCATGCACCTGTCCGCCAAGCAGTTTGTAAACGGGCTTGCCGGCCTCCTTGCCGATAATATCCCAGCAGGCGATGTCAAGCGCCGAAAAACACCCCATGACGGAGATGTCCGGGCGCTGGGAAAAGCCGACGGAATAACAACGGCGAAAGAATATTTCGACGTCATGCGGATCATGACCGACGAAGAATCGAGTGGCCAGATCCTCGATCATTCTGGCAGTAAGATGAGGATCGAAGCTGGCTGAATAAGCTTCGCCATACCCATGGACGCCGTGGTCCGTCGTCAGCTTGACGAAGATGAAGTAACGACCGCCGACGCCTGGTGGAGGATTGCCGACGACCCAGGTTTTCACATCGGTGATTTTCATAGGCGGTCTGCCTCCTGCATGTCTTCCAATATCATGTCCGCGCCCTTCCAGCCGGTCAGGATGGCAGCAGCATTGGTGTTGCCCGAAATGTTGGACGGAAAAACAGATGCGTCAGCGATGCGCAACCCCGACAGACCATGCAAACGCAGCCGCGGATCAACCACGGAAGATCCTGGATCCGGCCCCATTCGGCAGGTGGATACCGGATGATAAACGGTGCCGGAGCGGTGACGGAAATCCTCGATTAGGGCCTCATCGCTCGTGATCTTCTCGCCGGGCAGCACTTCCTCGGCGATGACATCCGCAAAGGACGTCGCCGCCGCGAACCTCCGCAAGAATTTCACGGCATCCAGCATTTCGTTTACGTCATTCGCGGTGGAAAAGGCGTTCGGAGTAATGCGCGGTTGTTGAAATGGATCATTGGAGCGGATCATGATTTCGCCGCGGCTTGAGGGGCGGCAATTCGACAGGCCGATCGAAAAACCGGGCCACGCATCAGGCGACAGGATAGGCCGTTCACCCGGACGCGGCAGCACTGTCGAGAACGCCTGAAAATAAAGCTGCATGTTCGCACGCGGCTGCGTAGGATCGGTACGGAAAAAACCGCCGCCCTGGTTCATGCTCATCGAAAGCGGACCACGCTGAAACAACAGATACTGGCTGCCGACCAGCGCCTTACCCCACCACGGGCGCAAGATCTGGTTCAAAGTCCGTGTTTTGGCGCGCCAAGTATAATTGATACCCAGATGATCCTGAAGATTGGCACCGACATGGGCATTGTCGAGCACCACCGGAAGCGAGAGACTTTGCAGAAGCGCGGCCGGCCCGATGCCGGAAAGCTGAAGCAATTGTGGCGTGTTGACGGAGCCGCAGCATAAAACCACCTCACGCGCTGCGAAGGCCTGTCGAGCGCTTTTGTTCTGGATATATTCCACCCCAACCACGCGTTTGCCTTCAAACAACAGTCGAGTGGCGTGCGCGTGAAGCTCGATGCGCAAATTGCGTCGCTTCATGGAAGGCCATAAAAAGGCTCGCGCCGCCGACATGCGGCGGCCCTTGCGGGTCGTCAACTGGTAAATGCCGACGCCTTCCTGCGCTTGACCGTTGAAATCCGGATTAAACGGCAGGCCGAGTTCCTGTCCGGCCTGAAGGAAACGCCGCGTCAACGGATGGATAAAGCGCGTATTGTCGGTGACATGGACGGGTCCTCCAATGCCGCGCCAGTAATCCGCGCCCGCCTGGTTGTCTTCGATTGCCTTGAAGGAGGTCAGCAGATCTTCATAGGCCCAGCCAGGGTTCCCGGCCTCGGCCCAGGAATCGTAATCTTCACGCGCGCCGCGCATCCAGACCATCGCATTGATGGAACTGGAACCGCCAAGCAGCTTGCCACGCGGCCAGTGATCCTGATTTCCCGCCAAACCCGGATCGGGATCCGACCGATAGTTCCAGTTGACCATCGGATCATAAAAGGTCTTGCCGTAGCCGAGCGGCATCTGCACGTAAAAGCGGCGATCGGTGCCACCGGCTTCCAAGAGAAGGACCGAATGCCGTCCGCTGGCGGAAAGCTTGTTTGCCACCACGCTTCCGGCGGATCCTGACCCTATAATGATGAAATCGAATTTCTGCATGATGTGGCTGGCGATTGGCGAGCGAGGGAAATTCGTGTGAGCCTAACCGGGGGCTGGCGCAACGGTTAGCGCAGGCACCGTCACCGCTTGTGAAAAATACGACGGTTCTGGCAGGCAACATTGCCAGATCAGGGCGCGGCGGGTACGAAAATGAAGAGAAACTTTTGGAGACAAGCATGACCGACACGCCACGCGGTGAATTGACCTTGCGAACCCTTGCCATGCCGGCGGATGCCAATGCAGCCGGAGATATTTTCGGTGGCTGGGTGATGGCGCAGATGGACCTGGCTTGCGGTATCCGGGCTGCGGAACGCGCGCGCGGGCGAGTGGTCACGGCGGCGGTTCGCGAAATGGCTTTCGCCAAGCCGATGAAGATCGGCGATACGCTGGAAATTCACATCGAGATCATCAAGATCGGCCGCACCTCGCTGACACTGCATGTTGAAGCCTGGGCGCAGCGCTATCTCAGCGATGCACGCGAGCGTGTAACTCATGCCGAAATGGTGATGGTCGCGCTCGATAAGGACGGTAACCCGACGCCCGTTCCATCAGAAAACTGAGGCGGTTCGGACGTTTCGGTCAAGTCTCTGGCTGGGCTTGATCGTAGCGAAGCTGGGCTTCCACTACGCGAGCCTGGTTGAGCCGTGCCCATTCAGCCAATGCCCTGACTGGCACGAGGAGTTCGCGACCGAGGTCGGTCAGCGCATAATCAACGCGTGGCGGAATGGTGGGATAAACAGTGCGGGTGACAAAGCCGTCCCGCTCCAAGGCGCGCAAGGTGGTTGTCAGCATTTTTTGCGAAATGCCCCCGATCATGCGGCGCAGCGCGTTGAAACGCGTCGGACCAGCACCCAGCAGTTCCACCACAAGCACGCTCCATTTGTCGCCCACGCGACCGAGAATGGCATTGACCGCAACGCACTCACTGCTTTTGCCGTGCATCACATCCATAGCTTGATACTCCAAAGTCACCTTCATGAAACCGGGTCACCTGCACGTGCCTTCTTGCGTGATGGCAGGGTGGTTTCATAGATAGCCTCGGTATCATTTGGTTACCAGATTTTTGAAGTGATTTTTTGGCGCTGCTTACGAAGGCGCGAAAGGAAACAATCTATGTCCAAGCCCAAAATTGGCATTATCGTCGGCAGCATTCGTGCCAACCGTTTTGCTGAAAAGCCCGCGAAATGGATCGCCGATCTTGCCACGGCGACAGGCGAACTCGACGTGGAGATCATTGATCTCAAGGATTATCCGCTGCCGTTTTTCGACGAAGCAGTGTCGCCGGCCTATGGCACCAATTCAAGCGAAGTCGCTTTGCGCTGGCAAAAGAAGCTCGACGGGATGGATGGCTTCATTTTCACCGCCGCTGAATATACGCGCGGACCCACGGCTGTTTTGAAGAACGCGATCGATTACGCTTATCCGCAATGGAACAAGAAGGTTGCAGCCTATGTCGGTTATGGCGGCGTGGGTGGGGCGCGTGCGGTCGAACAATTGCGATTGCATGCGATCGAAGACCAGATGGTGCCGATCCGCAACGCGGTTCATATAGCTTACGGCGAAATGCTGGCGATCTCGAATGAAGGCAAATCTATCTCCGACTTCGCGCATCTGCAGCAAGCCGGCAAGGATATGCTTGCTCAGCTCATCTGGTATGTGAAGGCGCTGAAGGCGGCTCGCGATGCGGATGCTGCTGCAGTCTGAATCTGGCTGAGAATCTGAAAAGAAAGGCCGCGCGCAACCCGCGCGGCCTTTCTGTTTCTCAGTTTTTCGTTGCTGCGGTCTTGCGATAGTCCAGTGGAGGTTCGCGATCGCCGATCAAAGCCTTGTATTCGAAGCCTTCGCCCCGCGCCGCATCGAACTCGGCCTTGGCTTGCTCGATCAAAGCTGGGTCTGAAAAGAGCTTCGCACCAGCTACTGCAAGGGTCTTGGCTGCAACATCCATGCCGGCAAAGCCGATGGAATGACCGCCGGCTGCGACAGCCTGCCAGCTATGTGCGGGAACACCTGGAACCCAGGTGGCCGTGCCAAGGCCAACAGTCGGAACATTCCAGCTTACATCGCCAACATCGGTGGAAGCATAACCTTGCCCTCCGAACTCATATGGCGCGATTTCGCCTGCCGTTTCGATCGATGGCACCGAGGGGCGATCCAGCGTGGTTTGAAGCTCCTTGGCGAATGCCTTCTGCTCATCGTTCCATACGGGCGCGCCCACAGTTTCGAGACTGGATTGCATGACCTTGCCCAGGACGTCATTGGGCAGAACGCTGTACACGCCGCCAAGCACTTCGAATTCCTGCGTCGTGCCGGTTCCGAGAGCAGCGCCTTCAGCGGCTTTCTTTACACGTGCTACGACATCGGCGACCACAGCCGGATCGGGATGGCGGACATAATAATAGGCTTCAGCGAAATCGGGCACGACATTGGGTGCTTTGCCGCCATCGGTGATGACGTAGTGAATGCGCGTTTCCTGCGGCACATGTTCGCGCATTGCATTGACCATGAAGTTCAGCGCCTCGACACCATCCAGCGCCGAGCGACCGCTATCGGGGCTCATGGCAGCATGTGCGCTTTTGCCGTGAAAGCGGAACTTGCCGCTTGTATTGGCCAGCGTGCGGCCTTGATCGGCTGAATTGTTGTCGCTCGGATGCCAATGCATGGCGACGTCGACATCGTCGAACAAGCCGGCTCGCGCCATATAAACCTTGCCCGAACCGCCTTCTTCGGCAGGGGTCCCGTAAAGCCGGACCTGTCCTTTCGTGCCGTTTTCTTCCAGCCACTTCTTCAAGGCGATGGCCGCGCCGACCGAGCCGGCTCCGAACAGGTGGTGGCCGCATGCATGCCCCGACTCAATGCCTTCCACTGCTTTCTTTGTGGGTTCGGCAGCTTGCGAAAAGCCGGGCAGGGCATCCATTTCTGCAAGGATGGCGATGACCGGACCGTCTTCGCTTCCCGCTTTCGCGACAAAGGCGGTAGGCATGCCGCCGATATTGTTCTCGATCGTGAAACCTGCTTCGCGCAATTCTGATTGCAGCAAACCGGAGGTTTCGGTTTCAAGATAACCAAGTTCGGGATGGTCCCAGATCGATTGCGCGACTTCCGTCATGCGAGGCGCATAATCTTCCACCAAGCCTGTCAGGCTTTCGGTGTCGGGCTCCTGAGCAAGCGCAAAGCTCGACGACGATGCAAGCAAGGCTGCAATCATAACGGCGCGTATCATCATGGATAGGATTCCCTCACTGTTCATCCGGACGCAGTTTAGGTGCGTTAAGTCGACGTTTGGAAGCCTCCAGTCACACAATCCGGTGGAAACAAATATTGCCAAGGAAAGGTTCTCGCTTCGCCCGATAGCAGGCAAACAGAAAAGGGCCACCGAAGCGACCCTTTTTCTCAATTTTCCGGATTTTGAGTTGGCGCAAGCCAACGTCAAATCAAGGCCGCGCGGTGCGTTTCCATCGGTTTCGATGCGATGATCTTGTCGATGCGACGCCCGTCGAGATCCACCACTTCGAAGCGCCACCCCATGGCATCCACCGTTTCGCCGGTTGCCGGCAAATGCGATAGCTGGGCCAAGATGAAGCCTGCGACGGTTTCGTAATCGCGGTTTTCCGGCAACAAAATACCAAGCTTGTCGGCCATTTCATCCGCCGGCATGTAGCCAGCAATCAGCCAGGAGCCGTCTTCGCGTTGAATGGCGCTTGGACCTTCATCGGCATCGGACTTGAACATGCCGGTAATGGCTTCGAGAATGTCGGCCGGGCTGACAATGCCTTCGAAATGGCCGTACTCATCGTGAACCAGCGCCATGGGCACATCCGCCTCCCGCAAGACGGTGATGACATCCAGCGCATCAGCGTTGTCATGCACGATCGGCGCCTGACGCACGAAGCTTTTGATGTCGATTTCCTGGCCGGTGAGGATCGCTGCAAGCAATTCGCGTGTCTGGATCACGCCGATCATATCATCGACGCTGCCATCGCCTGCCGGCAAACGCGAATGCGGCGTTTCAACGAGATCTTTGCGGATCGCGTCGGGCTCGGACTGGATGTTGATCCAGTCGACATCCGTCCGTGGTGTCATGATGCCGCGAACCGTACGATCGGCAAGACGCATGACGCCCGCGATCATCGCGCGCTCGTCGGTTTCAATCACGCCAGCACCTTCGGCTTCAGCAATGATTGTCTTGATTTCCTCGTCCGTGACTCTTTCTTCGGACTCCGATTTCTGACCTATCAGGCGCAAAACTGCCTTGCCCGAAATATCGAGGAACCAGACGATCGGAGCGCCGATCAGCGCCAGAAACGACATGCCTGGTGCGACCCGAGACGCGACCCCTTCGGGATTATGCAGGGCGATCTGCTTGGGCACGAGTTCGCCGATGATGAGCGAGCCGTAGGTGATAACCGCGACAACAACGCCGACGCCTAAGGTGTTGGCAACGCCGGCCGGCATTCCGCTTTCAAGAAGAAGCATCGACAAACGCTGACCGAGGGTGGCGCCGGAAAAGGCACCGGACAAAACGCCGACCAGCGTGATGCCGATCTGGACGGTAGACAGGAAGCGGCCGGGATCGGCCGAAAGCTTCAAGGCGCGCGCCGCGCCAGTTGATCCACGTTCCGCCATGCTTTTCAGCCGGGCGGGGCGGGAAGATACAACGGCAAGCTCCGACATTGCGAGCAAACCGTTGACAATAATCAGAACAAGTACAATCAGGACTTCAATGTAGACCATGCCGGTTCCTTAGCATCGCATTCGCACGGATGCGAAGAGGATTTCGGCATGAATGATCCGGAAAGCTGTTTGTTTCCGATTTTCAGCGACAGGCGCGGTAGCCGTTGCGCCTGTTCTTGATGTCGAAATGGAAATGGTCAGCGTGGGCCTTGTTGTAGCCTGGGCCGAGAACGGTCGTGAAATACGAGCAACCATCGGCACGCACCGTATTCAGGAGTCCTCGGGCGCGAAATGCGAACAGGCCCTGCTTTTCGACCTTGATGTCACGGCCATTCTTCAACTCGATACGCATGACATCCAGTGCATTGCCCTTGGAATGCTCGGAGGCCACGCTTGTGCCCGCGATGCGGCGGCACGAATAGCTCGAACCCTGATGAATGGTTTTCACGCCTGACCAGTAGCGCTTGCGAGCGCCCGGGGCGAGCTCGTCCTTGGTCCAACTGGCGAAGGCCAGCGCCATCTCGCAGCTCAAAGTTGCCGCCGGTTTCATGTCGATACTACCGGAAAGCCCGCGAAGTTTGACCGGATAGGCGATCTGGCAGGAACCGCCGTCATTGATTGGCGAGAGGTCTTCGTAATCAACTCGAAGCTTCTTCAATTCACGACGGCACTGAACTTCACTCGCCGGCATTCCCGACGCATCAGCGTTCGACATCGGCGTGCTGAAGCGCGGATAGCCGACCATCATGGGATTGGATGGCACCAAGCGCTGCAACCCGCTCGACTGACTGCTGGAAGATGCGTCGCTGCGCCCGCCGCACGCCGATAACGCGAACAAGCCGGCAGCGGCAATCGCAAGGGCAGCAGCGCGGCGCGTTGAGGGCGTGATTGATCTGCGAGCGGAAAAGGAGAGCATCGCGGTTCCTTGGAAACTGACGCTTCTTTTAGACCGCAAGAAAGTAAACGAAGGTTCAGGCTGCCGCTTTACCTTTGTGTCGGCAATTGGGCGCAATCAGCAAAATCAGCGGGTTATCGGCCCCCTCATTAGGCAAGCGCTAACCATAACGCGAAAATCGGGCATTGTTGCTTATTGGCAGAAGGTGCTGCCATTTGATCGTTCCGCGAGATCGAAATGGAAATGGTTGGCGTGATCGGCATCCGATCCCGGGCCTAGAACCGTTTTGAACGGGCCGCACGCGGCTTTTCGCAATTCGGCCAAAAAAGCCGCATCCTGCGTGTCGTCCGTTTTCTCGACAGAAATGGTGTGATCGTTCGAAAAGGTAAAGCTCATGATGTCGACTGCATTTCCTAGAGCGTGTTCTGAAATCTTGTGCGTTCCGTTTCGAGGGCGGCACACATAACCAGACCCATTTGCGATGGACGTTACATTGGCCTTCAGATGGGTTTGAGCGGCCTTTTGCACCGTGTCGCGAAAGAATTTAGCGGTGGCCAGGCTGACCGCGCAATTAGCCAGAACCGGTGGCTCGACGGCGACACCGGACCCGAAATTCGAGACGGAAACAGGGTAAGGCAGCGAACAGCCGTCTTCGCCGCTTTCAGGCTCCTTTTCCTCAAACCCGACGCCAAGTTCCCTCAGTTCCATCCGGCAGGCCAGCTCGCTTTGCGGCTTGGCTCCAACCAGCGACGGCGGCAATGGTGGGCCTTGCAAAGGTTGCGGGCCCGACTTCTTCGAAGCCATCTGATCGACGTCTTTCATGGAAGCGTCACCGCCGTCCGGATCGCCATTGTCAGGCCTTTCATCGGGCGACGGAGGCGTGATGGGAAGGGTCTGTTCTTCCTCCGGCTGATCGCTTTCGCGGGGCATCCCCGACGCATTCTTTAAAGGGACATCCTTCTTTAAAGGGACATCCTTGGCAGGCGCGGTTTCGGAAGGAGCTTCTTTAGCGACGGGATTTTCTGTCGGCTTGGGCGGGAGAATGGGCAGATCCTGCTCGTTCTCCTTTTCAAGCGCCGGGTCGGCGCTTTGGGTTTCGGCTTCCGCTTCAGGGTTTTCCGCCGGGGCAGGTGCCGTTTGCGGGAGTTTTGATTCGGGCGCTCCGGACTGCGCCAATCCTGGTGAAATGCTTGCGGTCCACGCCATGCAAATGGCGAAGAAGGTGACCAGGCCAATCCGGGATGCGGTGCTCATAAGGGCTGGATATGAGGCTGCTTTGCCTTCCAAGGCAAGCGACAAACATATCCCAGATTGACAGACGCTCGCGCGAGGCAGAAATGCCGCTACCCTATCCGGAGCTTTTCGCAATGTCTGAGCTGCTCGCCCCGCGTTTTCTTCCCATCCTGATGCTGGTTGCATCCAACGTCTTCATGACCTTTGCCTGGTATGGTCACCTGAAGTTCAAAGGCGCTGCCTTGTGGACCGTCGTCCTCGTGAGTTGGGGAATAGCCTTTTTCGAGTATTGGCTGGCCGTGCCCGCCAACCGTATCGGCAGCCAGGTTTATTCGGCGGCGGAACTGAAAACGATTCAGGAAGTGATCACGCTCTCAGTGTTCGCCGTGTTTTCCGTGTTTTATCTCAAGGAAGCGCTTACACTTAACCATGTGCTGGGCTTCATGTTGATTGCCGGCGGCGCGGCGCTGATCTTCAAGGGATAGCACGCGCCTTTTTTGCCTGCATGGCGGGCACGAGTTCCACCGCCAACATGGCGAAAAGCATCAGGGCGCATCCGAAAAGGCCGACGGATGGAATGCGTTCATGCAGGAAAATCGCGCCGAAAAGCGCTGCAAAAACGGCTTCGGATGACAGGAAGATCATGGCCTGCGATGCCGTCGTATAGCGCAATCCGATTGCCATGAGGGTGAACGACAGCGCGCTGGAAAACACGCCGGAATAAAAAACTTCCAGAGCACCCAGGCGCAAAGCCTCCCAGCTCACCGTTTCAAACAGGAGCGCGCCAAGCAGCCCGAGCACGGCGCAGGTGGTGAACTGGATCGCGGCGACGGTGACGGGCCGGCCTGTTTGCGCAGCGCTGCGGGCAAGATAAAGCCCCTGAAGAGCCGCGAAGAAAGCGGCGATGATAGTCAACCAGTCGCCGATCGTCAGGCCCGCCAACTTGCCTCCTGACAAAAGGAAGATGCCGGCCAGCGTAAGCCCGGCCGCCGGCCACACGACCGGATGCGGAAACTGGCGAAAAAGCACGATGCCGAGGATGGGCGTCATCACCACGTAAAGACCGGTCAGGAAACCGGAATTGGTGACGCTGGTAGTCAAAAGGCCGACCTGCTGGAAAGCGATTGTCAGGAACAGCATCAGGCCGATCCAAACGAAGGCGAGCCATTGCGAGCGCGTCAAGGCAAGTTTGGCTCGCCGGCTTTCGCGCAATGCGAAGGGCAGAACACAGATGACGGCAATTAGGAAACGCGAGCCGACGAACAGAAAAGGCCCCATCGCATCCATCGCTGTCGCCTGGGCAACAAAGCCCATGCCCCAAATGGCACCGGCAAGCAAAAGCAGGAGATTGGCTTGAATGCGAGTCATGACGGCTCGCTAGCCGAGAACATGGTGATTGAGAAGGGGGCAGTTCAGACGCCGCTTTAGGCCATCCCCGTCAAAGATGATGACAATCGACGAGCGGCACTTGCGAACTGCAAATAGACGTGGAAACCTTCACACGCTTCTCTATATTGTGCTGGAGAACGAAGTTTTCTGGTCCGCTAGCCTTGAGTCGCTATCGGGCCGTTTTATTTTTTGCTTTCGAGCATCCGGCTGGAAACAAGGCCCGGACGATGGAGGGTTTTTGGAGATGAACAAGGTACCGATGACGGCGGGTGGCTTCGAAGCGCTCAAGGAAGAGCTTCGCTGGCGTCAGCAAGATGAGCGTCCGCGCAT
>JAFAGL010000147.1 GCA_023422735.1 Pseudomonadota bacterium | reverse complement strand
TGACGTAGGATCGGAGCGGCTCGAAACCGTTGAACGCCACGGCGGAATAGGTCGTCGTATAAGCGCCGGTGCCTTCGATCAGCACTTCGTCGCCGATGGTCAGCGTCAAGGGCAGCGGATATGGCGTCTTTTCATACATCACATCCGCCGAATCGCAGGTCGGTCCGGCAAGAACGCAAGGCGCAACCTCGTCGCCATCGCGCGGCGTCGCAATCGGGTAGCGGATCGCCTCGTCCATGGTTTCGGCAAGACCGCCGAACTTACCGATATCGAGATAAACCCAACGCACATTGTCGTTGTCGGCCTTTTTCGAAATCAGAACCACTTCCGACTTGATGACACCCGCATTGCCCACCATGCCACGGCCTGGCTCGATGATCGTTTCGGGCATCTGGTTGCCGAAATGCTTCGACAAAGCCTCGAAGATCGCCTGGCCATAGGCTTTGGCCGCCGGCACATCCTTGAGGTAACGGGTCGGGAAACCGCCGCCCATATTCACCATCTTCAGCACGATGCCTTCGGCTGCCAGCGTGCCGAACACCATCTTGGCATCGCCCAGCGCCCGGTCCCATGCCGACAGATCGCATTGCTGCGACCCGACATGAAAGGACACGCCATAGGCATCGAGACCGAGCGATTTCGCGTGGCGCAGAACATCCACCGCCATTGCAGGCACGCAGCCGAACTTGCGCGACAAAGGCCATTCAGCACCCTCGCCGTCCGTCAACACGCGGCAAAACACGCGGCTGCCGGGAGCCGCACGGGCAATCTTCTCCACTTCCTCGACGCAATCCACCGCGAACAAACGGATGCCGTGCTCGTACGCGCGCGCAACGTCGCGTTCCTTCTTGATCGTGTTGCCGAAGGAAATGCGGTCGGGCGTGGCACCGGCATCCAGCGCCATCTCGACTTCAGCCACGGATGCCGTGTCGAAGGACGAACCGAGCTGAGCCAGCAGGCGCAGAACTTCCGGCGCAGGATTGGCTTTCACAGCGTAATAGATCTTCGAATCCGGCAAAGCCTTTTCAAAGGCGTTATAATTTTCGCGCACGACGTCGAGGTCGAGCACCATGCAGGGACCGTCGGGACGTCGGGTGGCGAGGAAATCGAGAATGCGCTGAGTGGCCATGTGACTCTCCATCAACGCCCATCGCTGAGCGTTTTTAAGGCTGCGCGTGCACGGGCCTCGCGAGCCTCGCTGCAAACGCTATGGACAAAGACGCGATCGTATATTCTGGAACCAGCCGGTGGAGACCCCGGAACCAGAAACCGTATCACGCGGCGATGAGCAAAGAGCCGCCCGGCTCAAGCTCGCTTTGTCTGCCTTGGCTTGGATGGGAGAACCCCAGTCCGCACTACCGGCAAGGAAGGTGTGCCTCTTTAGTAATTGCCGGCGAATGGACCACCGACAGAGACCAGAAAGGCCCTCACCGTCATTGCTTCAAGGCGTCCTCGGATCGGCGGTTGGCCGCTGAACCGACCGGGTGTGTTAATCCCCGGGTACCGTCCCGATTGCCCTCGCCATTCCGAGGATCGGGGGACGCCCACAGGCATGTGCGACTTTGGGCAAGGCGGGATTTAATGATTCGCCGTGTCACAATCAATGGTTAATTCGGCTGCTGTTGAAAAAGTTGGAAACAGGAACGATGTTGCATCCACTGTTTCCGGAGCGTGAACGATGTTTGAACAAGGCGATGGCGTGAATGCGTTCGGCATTTCCCTGATCGAACCGGCCGGCAGCGAACATGCACAGGCTGCGCTTGCGGGCGAAATCCTCGAACACAAAGGCTGACATTATGGATACCCTCACCCGTATGCGGGCCTTTATCGATGTGGTGGAGGCGGAAGGCTTTTCGGCGGCTGCGCGCAAGATCGGCCGCTCCAAGGCGCTGTTGTCGAAATATGTGCGCGAGCTGGAAGACGAACTCGGCGCGCTGCTGTTGAACCGTACGACGCGGCAATTTTCCATGACCGAGGCCGGCCACACTTATTATCAGCGCGCCGTCGAAATCGTGCGTGAGATCGACAGTCTCTCGGATACCGTACGAGACAGTTCAGGCGATGTGCGGGGTCGCATCAAAATGTCTGCGCCGCGCACATTTGCCGATGCAGAGATTGGCCGCTCCCTGATTGATTTTGCCAAGGCGCATCCGGAAATCATTCTCGATATTCATCTCGATGATCGTTTCGTCGATCTGGTGGAGGAAGGGTTCGATCTGGCGATCCGCGTCACACGGCTGGAAAACTCGTCACTTATCGCAAGGCGCCTGGCGCCGTTTTCCACGGCCGTCTGCGCTTCCCCGGAAGTGATCGAAAAATATGGCCGCCCCGATCGTCCGCAGGATCTGTCCAAACTGCCCTGTATTGTCGACACCAATGGGCGCTGGCTGGCGAACTGGCCCTTTTTGAATGAAAAAGGCGACGCCTTGAACGTGCCTGTTTCGGGGCCGATCGAGGTCAACAGCCCGCTGGTTGCGCGCGCGGCGGCCAAACAGGGTCTGGGGTTCACCGTGCTTCCTGATTTCATCGCAGCACCGGCAATCGAGGAAGGTTCGCTGGTTTCCGTTCTGGAGGATCATCTCTTGCAGGATGGCGGCATCTTCGTCGTATATCCGCATCGCCGATATCTTCCGGCAAAAGTCCGGGCATTGGTCGATTTCATGGCTAACTGGTTCAAGACTCACGACAAGCTTAGATAATTTCATCTACACCCCCTTTTGATTTCAGGCTGGCGCGAGCTTTGTCGCATAAGGTCGGGCGATCCCAATTTTCGCCGGGTTTGTCACGCAAGCGTCATTCAAGCTCAAGTAAAGGCCAGCCATGCAGACTGCCCGCCATATCGCTCTGACGGGACTTGCCGCCCTTACACTGCTCGTATCAGCAGCAAATCCGGCGCGGGTGCATCCGCATGTCTTCGCCGAAGCGCGGCTCGATGTCGTGGTCGGGCCTGACCAGACGCTGCAGGCGCTCCAGCATGTGTGGCGCTTCGATGATTTGTTTTCCAGCACTGTTCTGGTCGAATTCGATGCCAACAAGGATCTCAAGCTTGACGATGAAGAGCTTGAGGAGGTCGGCAAGGTCGTGCATGCCTCACTCGCGGAATTTAATTATTTCCAGTTCGTGACGCGCGACGGCAAGGATATGAAGATGAAGGCGCCCGATCGTCTCATCGCGATGATGGAGGATCAGCAATTGATCATCCTGTTTGAATCCACGCCCGAAGCGCCGGTTCCCTTGAGCGGCAAGTTACAATTCGGCGTTTATGATCCAACCTTCTATACCGCGATCGATTTTGTTGACGACAATGCCCTGGTCGTCGAAACCCTGCCGGCCAGTTGCAAGCGCGCTGTCGTGCGGCCCGATCCCGATGAGGCGATCGCAGCTAACCAGTCAACGCTCACCGACGCATTTTTCAATGATCCGTCCGGAACGGATTTCAGCAAGATTTTCGCCACGCGCCTTGAACTGACCTGCCCAGCTTCTGGATGATTGCATGAAGAAGACCGCCCGTCGCGCCTTGTTCGCTTTGTTTGCAGTCGCCTGTGCTTCGACGCTTGCGGCAGGAAGCGCGCATGCACAAAGCTCGCTGGGGATAGGCACGGCAGAACCCTCGGTAGCGCCGAGCGGATTGTTTGCCAGTTTCTTCCAATGGGTGAATATTCACCAACAAGGTTTCTACCGGTCGATGACCGGCGCGTTGAAGGGAATGCGCGAGGATGGAACGCAGATCTGGCTGCTGATCGGCCTGTCTTTCGCTTACGGCATTTTCCACGCTGCTGGCCCGGGCCACGGCAAGGTGGTGATTTCCAGTTATATGCTGGCCAATCGCGTTGCCCTCAAACGCGGCATCGTTTTGTCCTTCATCTCTTCCTTGCTGCAAGGGCTGATGGCGATCGCGGTGATTGGCGCGGTGTTTCTTTTCCTGCGCGGAACCTCGATCTCCATGACAAAGGCAACATGGTTTCTGGAGGTCCTCAGCTATGCGCTGGTGACTGCTTATGGCCTTTGGCTGTTATGGCGAAAATTGCGTCCGACGCTGCTGGCGCTTGTGCCTCGACCGGCCCTCGTCAGCGCCAACGGCAATGCGGCTATTCAGACCTTGTTCGATGCACAGCCGGCCTGTAACGCTTCGGTTCGCAGTTCCGCAACGGCTGCTTCGCCTGCACGCGGAAACTACATCGCGGCAGAAGCCAAGGTCGGACAAACCGATATCTGCCGCGATTGCGGCCAGATGCACGCCGTCGATCCATCCATGCTGGAAGATGAGCGTTTCGATTTGAAGGCAGCGTGGGCAACGATTGTGGCGGTTGGCATGCGCCCCTGTTCGGGCGCATTGATCGTACTCACTTTCTCGCTGTTGAACGGCTTGTGGTTCGGCGGCATCGTCTCCGTTCTCGCCATGGCGATGGGAACCGCCATTACGGTATCAGCTTTGGCAATCCTTGCGGTCAGCGCAAAAAACCTCGCCTTGTCGGTTTCCGGCGAAGGATCGTTTGGCGCGACCGTGCACAAGACGATAGAAATCGGCGGTGCCGCAGCCCTTGTGCTGATCGGCGCGACGCTGCTCGGCGCGAGCCTGTCGATCTGATCGCCCGCCTGGTCGAAATTAAGGCCGTTCGTCTTGCAATCTTGTCATCTCACCGCCGGGGCTTCGTGGTGTGGCAAGACGCACAAAGCGGCATGGTGCGGGCACCGTTAGCCTTGTGCAGCGTAATGCAGAGCGGGAAGAACGATGAACGGCTCAAGAAGCTCAGCGTTTTGCCTGGCTGCGTCCACGCAACCAGAAGATGCCGAAAAATCCGACCACGAAGACGATGGCAACAACAGCGGCGGCCACTGTTGAGTAGTCGCCGACAGC
>JAFAGL010000094.1 GCA_023422735.1 Pseudomonadota bacterium | reverse complement strand
AGGCGAATGTGCCATGGCAGTGCTTGTATTTCTTGCCTGAACCACACGGGCAGGCTTCGTTGCGGCCGACCTTGCCCCAGGTTGAGGGATCATTCGGGTCGCGGTCTTCCGGAGCGACGATCCGGGTATCTTCTCGCACTAGCGCCAGATCACCACCGCCTTCGTAACGCTCGGCTTCGGCGAATTCGTTGACGCCGGTGTCAGGGTCGAGATGTTCTGCCGACATTGCCGGTGCTTCCGGCGGCGGTGCATCGGCCGCCTGACGCACCAGCTCGACGCGCATCATCTGGCTGGTCACCGTTTCGCGCAAGGAAGCGAGCATCGCCTGGAAGAGCTCGAACGCCTCGCTCTTGTATTCGTTGAGCGGATCGCGCTGGGCATAACCGCGCAAGCCGACCGCCGAACGCAGATGATCGAGATTGACCAGGTGGTCGCGCCACAAATGATCGAGCGTCTGCAACAGAACCGACTTCTCGACGTAAGCCAGAACATCCGGTCCGAAGCGCTCGGCGCGGTCTTTGGCCGCCGCATCCGCCGCTTCCGTGATGCGCTTATGAATATCGTCCTCGGCAATGCCTTCTTCGGCAGCCCATTCAGCGATCGGCAGATCGAGATTGAGCTTGGTGCGCACGTCTTCCTGCAGGCCGGCGACATCCCATTGCTCGGCATAAGCCGTTTCGGGAATATGCTTGGCAACCATTGCGTCGATGACTTCGGCGCGCATTTCGGCAACGGCTTCGCCGAGATCCTCGCCTTCCATCATCTCGATGCGCTGTTCGAAGACGACCTTGCGCTGGTCGTTCATGACATCGTCATATTTCAGGACGTTTTTGCGCATGTCGAAATTGCGCGCTTCGACCTTCTTTTGCGCTTTTTCCAGCGCCTTGTTGATCCATGGATGGATGATCGCCTCATCTTCCTTGAGGCCAAGGCGCTGGAGCATCGAATCCATGCGATCGGACCCGAAGATGCGCATCAGGTCGTCTTGCAGCGAAAGATAGAATTTGGAGCGTCCGGGATCGCCCTGGCGTCCGGAGCGGCCGCGCAACTGGTTGTCGATGCGGCGCGATTCATGGCGTTCAGTGGCCAGAACGTAAAGACCGCCCGCATCCAGCGCGATCTGCTTCAGGCGCTTGATATCGTCCTTGATCGCTTGTTCGGCTGCATCGCGTTCGGGCCCGGCTTCCATGTCACCGAGTTCTTGCGCAATACGCATATCGGCATTGCCGCCGAGCTGGATATCGGTGCCGCGGCCCGCCATGTTGGTTGCGATGGTGATCGCGCCCGGCGCGCCCGCCTGCGCGACAATGGTTGCTTCCTGCTCGTGATGGCGCGCATTCAGAACCTGGAAGCCGGTAATGCCTTCCTTTTTCAATCGATCGGCCAGAAGCTCGGATTTCTCGATCGAGGTCGTGCCGACCAGGATGGGCTGCTTCTTTTCGGCTGCAGCTTTGATTTCCTTGGCAATCGCACGATACTTTTCTTCAACCGTGCGATAAACCTCGTCGTCCTCGTCGATGCGCTGGACGGGCAGGTTGGTTGGAATTTCCACCACGTCGAGATTGTAGATATTGCCGAATTCCTCGGCTTCCGTGGAAGCCGTGCCGGTCATCCCGGACAGCTTGTTGTACATACGGAAATAATTCTGGAAGGTGATCGAGGCCAGCGTCTGGTTTTCCGGCTGGACCTGCACATGCTCCTTGGCTTCCAGGGCCTGGTGCAGACCTTCGGAAAAGCGTCGGCCCGGCATCATGCGGCCGGTAAACTCGTCGATGATGACGATTTCGCCGTTGCGGACGATATAGTCCTTGTCGCGCTGGAACAGGCGATGCGCCTTCAACGCGTTGTTGACGTGATGGACGATGGCGACATTCTCGATGTCGTACAAGGAAGCGCCCTTCAAAAGACCGGCTTCGGTCAGAAGCGTTTCGATCCTTTCCGTGCCTTCTTCGGTGAAATTGGCGGTGCGTTGCTTTTCGTCGATCTCATAGTCCGCCTCTTGCAGGCGCGGCATGAAGGCATCCACGGCAACATAAAGATCCGACTTGTCTTCCAGCGGACCGGAGATGATCAGCGGCGTGCGCGCTTCATCGACCAGAATCGAGTCGACCTCGTCGACGATCGCATAATTATGCCCGCGCTGAACCATCTGCGCGCGCTCATACTTCATATTGTCGCGCAGATAATCGAAGCCGAGTTCGTTATTCGTGCCATAAGTCACGTCGCAGCCATAAGCGGCGCGGCGCTGATCGTCGGAAAGGCCATGCACGATGATGCCGGTGGACAGGCCAAGAAAGCCGTAAAGTCGCGCCATCCATTCGGCGTCGCGGCGGGCGAGGTAATCGTTGACGGTCACGACATGAACGCCCTTGCCTTCAAGCGCGTTCAGATAAACCGGCAAGGTGCCGACCAGCGTTTTGCCTTCGCCGGTCCGCATTTCGGCAATATTGCCGCCATGCAGCACCATGCCGCCGATCAACTGCACATCGAAGTGGCGCATGCCAAGGATGCGTTTGGCACCCTCGCGCGCGGTGGCGAAGGCCGGCACAAGAAGATCGTCCAGCGATCGGCCCTGTGCGATCTGGGCCTTGAATTCTTCGGTGCGCCCCCGCAACGCTTCATCGGACAAGCCGATCAGGTCTTTTTCCAGCGCATTGATGGCATCGACCTTGGGATGGAATCCCTTGACGCGCCGGTCGTTGGACGATCCGAAAATCTTGCGGGCGAAGCCGCCGAAGCTGACCATCCTGTGGTCCTTTCAATCGTAATCACGGTTCAAACGGGCGGTCCCGAATTCACTCGAACCGTTCTGGCTAATCAACATGAATAGAGCGGAATGAACGAGATAAGGCGCCTGAATCCATTCTGGACGCAAAGTTGTGCGAGAGATAAGAGGGCCCCCGGTCGATGTCAACTTGCGTGCATCGACTGGTTCGATGGCAATTCCGACACATTTAGTGTGGTTGAGTCAAACGGGCCGCTATATTTGAGCGGGTTTCAAGAATTCTTCCCTTATGGAGACGCCTTTATGCCTTTTTCAATCCACCGTCAGTTTGCGGCCGCATTGCTGTCGGGCGTTCTTCTCGCTGGCGGCACCTTCGGCGCCTTCGCTCAGGATGATGCCGTTGTTGCGACGGTCAACGGGCAAAAGATCACTGAATCCCAGCTGACGCTGGCCGAAAACGATCTGGATCCGCAATTCGCCCAATTGCCGCCGGAACAAAAGCGTGCCGCCGCCTTGTCGGCGCTGATTGAGATCCAGTTGCTGGCTGCCAAAGCTGAAGCAGATGGTCTGGCGGATAATGCGGAATTCAAGCAGCGCATGGAATTTCTGCGCCAGCGCGCGCTGCACAGCGCCGTTGTCGAGCAGGAAGTGGCCAACAGTGTTTCCGACGAAGCGGTCCGCAAGCGCTATGATGAAGAAATCGCCAAGCAGGCCCCGGTCAACGAAGTCCATGCCCGCCACATTCTGGTGAAAACCAAGGAAGAAGCGGATGCCGTCATCAAGCAGTTGGACGACGGCGGCAATTTCGAGGAAATCGCCAAGGAAAAATCGACGGACGGTGCGGCCGCGCAAGGCGGCGACCTTGGTTATTTCGGTCCCAACCAGATGGTGCCGGAATTTGAAAAAGCTGCCTTTGCCTTGGAATCGGGCTCCTACACCAAGGAGCCGGTGCAAACCCAGTTCGGCTTCCATGTTATCAAGGTCGAGGACAAGCGTGAGCAACAGCCGCCTGCTTTCGATCAGGTGAAGGAACAAGTGCGTTCGCTCGTTCTTCGCGACAATTACCTCAAGATGGTTCGCGATCTGCGCCAGGAAGCCGATGTCGAAATTCCCGATGCGGGTTTGAAGGCGACCGTGGATTCGATTGATCGCGCGCAATCGGGCGAAGGTCAGCCCACGGCGCCGGCTCCTGCACCGGCCAGCGAAGAAACTGTTCCGGCGGATCCGGCTGAAACGCCACAACAGGAAGCACCGGCGACCCAGCAATAAGCCGGATCGCTTTTCGCGAGACACGACAACGGGGTGCCTTGGGCGCCCCGTTTGTTTTCAGGTTCGTTTTGGTTTCCAGCGTCGGCGAATTCTGGGCGCGCTCCCTTGCGCATGTCCGGCGTGTGCGTCAAACGGGGGGTAATGAACCAGCTTCCCGTTTCGAGGTCGCCCCATGTCTGCCGATAAGTCTGTTGCTATCTCTCCGCTCGCTCCCAAAAGCTTTCCCGATATGCCGGTGATTGAAGGCGTACGGATCGCGACTGCCGAGGCGGGCATCAAATACAAGAACCGTACCGATCTGCTTTTGATGGTGTTCGAGGAGGGAACGAGCGCGGCCGGTGTGTTCACGCGTTCGCGCTGCCCGTCCGCTCCGGTCGATCTTTGCCGGCAAAATCTGGCCGGTGGAAAAGCCCGCGCGCTGGTTGTGAATTCGGGCAATGCCAATGCGTTCACCGGCAAAAAAGGGCGCGAAACCACGCGCGCCACTGTTGAAGCGGCCGCAAGGGCAGCAGGCTGCAATGAAGGCGAGGTGTTTTTGGCCTCCACCGGCGTGATCGGTGAACCGCTTGATCC
>JAFAGL010000085.1 GCA_023422735.1 Pseudomonadota bacterium | reverse complement strand
CGCCGCTTGGTGGCATTCGCGCGATTGACCTTGCAACGGGTGAAACGCTCTGGGACGAACCGATCGGCACTGCGCGGCGCAACGGACCGTTCGGCATTCCATCCTTCATTCCCTTGACAATCGGCACGCCCAACAATGGCGGGTCGGTCATCAGCAAGGGCGGGCTGGTTTTCATCGCGGCAGCAACCGACAACCTCATCCGTGCCATCAATATCGAAACGGGCAAGGTTGTGTGGTCCGACGTTTTACCAGCTGGCGGACAAGCAAACCCGATCCTTTATGAGCATAATGGTCGCGAATATCTGGTGATCCAGGCCGGTGGCCATCACTTCATGGAAACACCCGTCGGCGACGAGTACATAGCCTACGCACTGCCTGAAAACTGATTCAGGCGGAACAATCAAAAGCAACGGCGGATCACCACCGTCCGTTGCTTTTCTCTCGATTTCCGCGTCGTTTTGATATTCCAGATCGGACGCTTATCTTGTATCTCCTCAGGACTACAGAAAATTCACAGGTGTCATTCTGTAAAAGAACGATACGTATGTGAGGCCTAGGTCACCCGTCATGGCAGCAAATATCAGCCTGCTTCCTTTGCTGCAGTCCAATCACGATCAACTTCTTGATTTGATCCATCACAACAGTGACTGGTTGTGGGAAGTTGATGAGCAGGGTCGCTACACTTTCTGTTCGGCCATGGTGACTTCCCTGCTCGGTCGCTCCCCTGAAGAAGTGATCGGCAAAACACCCTTTGACTTCATGCCGCCTGCTGAGGCCGATCGCGTGGGCAAAGCTTTTGCGGAGATCGCTGCCGCCCAGCAATCGTTTTCCGGTCTGGTCAATCGCAATTTGCGATCCGACGGCACGATCGTCGTGCTTGAAACGAGCGGCGTGCCGCTTTGGGACGCCCAGGGTCAATTTCGCGGATACAGGGGGATCGACCGCGACATCACCTTCCTTGGTGAGCGCGTTCTGCATCTTGAAGCCGTGTATGATCTGGCACCGGCTGCCCTTTTTACGCTTGATCGTGGCGGCAGGATCGTCATGGCCAATCAAGCGATGGCAGCGCTTCTGAATGTGCCGCATGCGAAACTCAGCGGCTTGCTGCTCAGCGATATTCTGCAAAGCGAAGCGGAGCGCCTGATGAGCAATTTTGCTCTCGCAGACCAAGGCGAAGCCTTGCTTCCGCAAGAATTTGAACATGGAGATCACTGCCTTTACGCAATTCCCCGTGCCTTGCATGATTTGTCGGGAAAGGTAGTCGGTCTGTCGATCGGCTGCCTGGACATCACGAAAAGAAAAGAAGCCGAGCGAAATCTTGCGGAAGCCAATCAGAAGCTCGCAAGATATGCGCGTGAAGATTACCTCACCGGCTTGTTCAACCGCCGCTACCTTGACGAACAGCTTAAGCGCGAAATCGGCAGTGCCTGGCGTGAGCAAGAGCCACTGTCGGTCTGCATGCTCGATGTCGATCATTTCAAGGCCTACAACGACACGCTGAGCCATCTGGATGGCGACGAATGCCTGCGCAGCGTCGCGCGTATTATCTCTCAATGTGTAATGCGGCCGGGTGATCTTGTCAGCCGCTATGGCGGCGAGGAATTCGTGTTCGTGCTTCCGGCCACGGACCAGGATGGCGCATGGTTGGTCGGAGAACGGGTTCGAACAGCCATCGAAACCATGGCTTTGCATCACCCCGCCAGCGCATGCGGCTTCATTACGGTCAGCATCGGCATAGCCACGTTCGATCCAGCGATAGCGCTGGAAGCGCCGGACGTGCTGAGACTGCTTCGCAGTGCAGATAACGCGCTTTATCAGGCAAAGATCGCCGGCCGGAACCGCACGGTTCTATCAGGACTGCCGATCAACTGAGTGATCGCATACAAAGATCGGAAATGGCTGACAAAAGTGGTCTCGCATCTCTGCGTGAGACTGGACCGGACAGGGAAAGCACAGCCGAGTTGCTTTAAGCTGATGAATGGTGCCCAAGGGTGGAATTGAACCACCGACACTACGATTTTCAGTCGCATGCTCTACCAACTGAGCTACTTGGGCATCCGGCTTCGGGCAAAGGCCCGGTATCGGCGGGGTTGGTGCTCCGCCGAAAGCGAGCGGGTTATAGCACGTGTTTGCCGGCTGTCCAGCGTCCGCATGACAATTCCGAAACATTCGTCGCTTTACGCACAGACATGCATTTCGTCGCGCTTATGCCGATTGCGGATCTATCGCGACTTGGGAAGCGCCATCATCTTCTTCCTCGTCCTCGCGGACGGGAATCGCATAGCTGCCCGAAAGCCAGCGGTTGAGATCCACATCCTTGCAGCGGGGTGAGCAAAACGGAAATGTAGCGCGCTGAGAAGGCTTGCCGCATTCGGGGCAAGGGCGCTTCGGGCGCAAGGGCGTGACGGTGTCGACCATAATCGACCTCCAGCTTATTCAAACGGATAGCATATATGTAGGAAGCGCAGACGGGATCGGAAACCACAGCTTTCAATCGAAAGCGCTTAATCTGCCGACTGCGCGACACCCCAGTCGGCCTGAATGTCGAACCCGTCGCCTGCAAGCAAACCGGCGGTCTCGTACAAGGGGAGGCCGACAACATTGGTGTAGGAGCCGATCAGCTTGACGACCCAGGTTCCAGCCAGTCCCTGCACGCCATAGCCGCCGGCCTTGCCGCGCCATTCACCGGAAGCGACGTAGCGCTCAATGTCGCGTCGCGAAAGGCGCTTGAAGCGCACCCGCGTTTCAACAAGCTTCTGTCTGACCTTGCCGGACGGCGTGATCAAGCAAACGCCCGTATAAACGCGGTGAGACCGCCCGGACAGAAGCTGCAGGCAATCGACAGCTTCGTCGGAAATCAGTGCCTTGGGCAGGATTCGGCGGCCAACGGCAACGACTGTATCGGCGGCCAGCACGAAGTGGCCACCTTGCCCCTCCTCGACGAGAATCGCGGATGCGCGCTCGGCCTTCTGCCGCGACAAGCGCTTGGCCAGCGAGCGCGGGATCTCGTTCTTGAGCGGCGTTTCGTCGATATCTGCCGGCAAAATGCGATCAGGCTCGATTCCGCCTTGTTGCAGCAGCTCGATCCGCCGCGGCGAGCCGGACGCCAACACAAGCTTTTGGGCGGTGTTGCTCATGGATCGAACCTGACTGAAATCAAAAAAGGCGCTGAAATCGAGAGCCTGGGCAAAAACTGCAAAAGGCGCAAGTGCGCCTGCATGACCTGTCGCTTATTTGAAGCGATAGGTGATGCGTCCCTTGGTCAGATCGTAAGGCGTCATTTCAACGAGAACCTTGTCGCCCGTCAAAACACGGATACGGTTCTTGCGCATGCGACCCGCAGTATGCGCGATGATCTCATGCTCGTTTTCGAGTTTGACGCGGAACATTGCGTTAGGCAGCAGTTCCGTAACCGTGCCGGGGAATTCAAGGACTTCTTCTTTCGCCATTCGTAACCTTTCTGCGGTCCCCGAGAAGGACCTGAAATTATTGGGCCACACCTATATGATGAAGCGCGCATTGTGAACGTGTAATTTTCAGGACTTAAAGCGCCTGCTTCGGGCTGAAACGCTCGTGGATGCGCTTTTCGAGCCTGTCGCGCACATCTCGATAGGCATCGAGGATCTGAGTGCGCGTGCCGGTGGCCGTGGTTGGATCAGCTGTCGGCCAATATTCGACCTCGACCGCCAGTGTGCGGGTCAATTCCAGCGCCCGGTGATGCGCTTCGGGTGCCAGGGTGATGATGAGGTCGAAGAAATCGTCTTCAAGCTGATCCAGCGTATGTGGTTGTCGATCCGCCAGCGTCAAGCCTTTCTCGACCAACACCGCATCCACAAACGGATCGCGTTCCCCTGCCCTCACGCCGGCGGAAGCGACGAAGATCGAAGGTGGAAGCAGGGTACGAGCCAGTTGCTCGGCCATTGGAGAGCGCACTGCATTCATTCCGCACAGAAACAGGATCGAACGTGGCAAATGCGGCGGTTGCGATACCAGCTGACCGCCGACTTGCAATGGAACCGGACCCGGCATCTCGTTCTCAACCGCGCCAATGCAAAACGCAGATCAGCGTGAACAAGCGCCGCGCCGTGTCGAAATCGACGTCGATCTTGCCCGCAAGACGATCCATCAGGGTTTGCGAGCCTTCGTTGTGAAGTCCCCTGCGCCCCATGTCGATCGCTTCGATCTGGCTGGGCGTGGACGAACGGATCGCCTGATAATAGCTTTCGCAAATCAGGTAGTAATCCTTGACGATCCGCCGAAAAGGCGTGAGCGACAGGATATACATGATGACCTGTTCGCCATCATCGCGGGTCACCGCAAAGATCAGCTTCTTTTCCACCACTGAGAGCTTCAAGCGATATGGACCGCCTGCCTCGTCTCCGAGCGGATGGAAACTGTTTTCCTCGATCAGATCGAAGATCGCGACCGCGCGTTCATGCTCGACATCCGGCGTCGAACGGCCGATCGTGTCGTCCAGCTCGACATCGATCAATCGGCAATTCGCGGGTGTCGCCATGGGTTCAGACGTTTAATCGAATGGAAACGGAGCGGGCATGGGCATCAAGCCCTTCGGCCTGAGCCAGCGCGATTGCGGCCGGTCCCAGTTCACGCAGCTGGTCGGACCCAAGCTTCAGGATCGAGGTCCGCTTCACGAAATCGAGCACGGAAAGCCCCGATGAGAAGCGCGCCGAACGCGCCGTTGGCAGAACATGGTTCGAGCCGCCGACATAATCGCCGATCACTTCCGGCGTATGCGCGCCGACGAAGATCGCGCCAGCATTGCGCACTTTCGCCAGCAAACCTTCCGGGTCAGCGACCGCAAGCTCCAGATGTTCCGCCGCGATCCGGTTGATCAGCGGCACAGAGGCTTGGAGGCTATCGACCACGATCAAGGCGCCGAAATCCGCCCAGGAACGAGCCGCGATCTCGCCGCGCGGCAAAAGCTTCAGCTGGCGCTCGACCGCCTCTGCAACGCCTTCCGCAAAAGCGGCGTCGTCGGTGATGAGGATGGACTGGGCGGAAACGTCATGTTCGGCCTGCGCCAGCAGGTCCGCTGCGATCCAGTCGGGATTGTTGTCGCGGTCGGCCACGACCAGCACTTCCGAAGGCCCGGCGATCATGTCGATGCCGACAGTGCCGAAAACCTGCCGCTTGGCGGCCGCGACATAGGCATTGCCGGGCCCGACGATCTTTGCCACCGGCGCGATCGTTTCGGTGCCATAAGCGAGCGCCGCAACGGCCTGCGCGCCGCCGATCCGGTAGATTTCCGTCACACCCGCAATATCCGCCGCAACAAGCACCAGCGGGTTGAGCACGCCGTCCGGCGACGGCACGACCATAGCGATGCGCTCGACGCCCGCCACCACCGCCGGCACCGCATTCATCAGAACCGAGCTTGGATAGCTTGCCGTTCCGCCCGGCACATAAAGCCCGACCGATTCCACCGCCGTCCAGCGCGAGCCGAGCTCGACCCCGGCCGCATCCGTATAGCGGTCATCCTTCGGCTTCTGGCGGGCGTGATGGCTGGCAATGCGTTCGCGCGCAAAGCGCAATGCGTCCACGACCTTCGGGTCAGCGGCATCATAGGCAGCCGCAATGTCGTCGGGCGACACGCGCAACCTGCCGGTCAGGTCGGTGCGGTCGAAGCGCTTGCTGTAATCGATCAACCCTTCGTCGCCGCGCGCACGAATATCGGCAATGATCTCGCGAACGACGCGATCGACATCTTCCGAGACTTCCCGCTTGGTGGACAGGAAGGCGGCAAAACGGGTTTCGAAATCACCATCTGCCTGAACGAGACGCAATACCACGGAAATTCTACCCCTGATGCGCAGGCTTCGAGCCTGCTTCCCACGCAGCGCCCAGATCGGTCAGCCGCACTTCAATAAAGTCCACCTCCAGGCGCATCGCATTGTCGCCTGCAAATACAAGCTCGATCGTGGCTGCCGGCGGCGTGCCGGTCAGAAAGCGGATCGAAAGCAGCACCAGCACCTCGTCCGGCTTGTCGCGTGCAATGCCTGTCGCCCGCAGTGCCGTCACCCCGTCGAAATGGAGCACGGCGCGGTGGCGCTCATAGCTTTGGCTGAAGAACCGGCGGCGCGGCTTTTCCCAGGCAAACCGGTTCATCTCGATGAGAACGCGCCCGGCAGCCTTGTCGTAGCGAATATCGCCGACGCGCAGGACGGCGTCCTGCACATGTGCGGAAACGATTTGCAGATCGTCTTCGTCTAGCGCAGCAAGTTTCAGCATCGGCAATCTCATCTGACAAACCAGTTTTCGTGTAAGCGTTCAGGCGCGGGAGAGCAATGCGCCCCCGTGCCCGCTGGTCGAAAACGTGTCAGATGCAGCCCGGTTCAGCCCGAAATGCGTTCAATCACCGCGCCGCAGTTGGAAAGCTTTTCTTCGAGGCGCTCAAAACCGCGATCCAGATGATAAACCCTGTTCACAACCGTTTCGCCTTCCGCGGCAAGGCCGGCGATCACGAGGGAAACGGAAGCGCGCAGATCGGTTGCCATCACGGGCGCGCCCTTGAGCTTGGAAACACCGTCCACGATGGCCGTCTGGCCGGCAAGCGTGATCTGGGCGCCAAGCCGCGCCAGTTCCTGCACATGCATGAAGCGGTTCTCGAAAATCGTTTCCGTAATGCGCGACCGGCCGGCCGCCATCGTCATGAGGCCCATGAACTGCGCCTGCAGATCGGTCGGAAAGCCCGGAAACGGCTCGGTGGTGATATCGACCGGCAGGATGCCATTGCCATTGCGGCGGATGCGAATGCCGGTTGGCTCCGAGACGACTTCGGCACCGGTTTCGCGCAGCGTGTCGAGCGCGTTCTTCAGATATTCCTCATGCGCGCCTTCAAGCAGCACATCGCCGCCCGTCATGGCAACGGCCATGGCATAGGTGCCGGTTTCGATTCGGTCGGGGATCACGGCATGGCGTGCACCATGCAGGCTTTCCACGCCGTCGATCGTCACGGTCGATGTTCCGGCGCCAGCGATTCTGGCCCCCATCGCGTTCAGGCATTCGGCGAGATTGACGACTTCCGGTTCGCGGGCGGCATTTTCCAGCACCGTCTGGCCCTTGGCGAGCGAGGCGGCCATCATCAGCACATGCGTCGCGCCGACAGAAACCTTCGGAAAGACGTAGCGCGCGCCAACGAGACCACCGGGGGCGTTTGCATTGATATAGCCGCCATCGACATCAAGGTTTGCGCCCAGTGCCTGCAATCCATCGATGAACAAATCGACCGGCCGCGTACCGATCGCGCAACCGCCTGGCAGCGAGACCCTTGCTTCATGGCAGCGCGCCAAAAGCGGTCCGATCACCCAGAAGCTCGCGCGCATCTTGGAAACAAGCTCATAAGGCGCGGTCGTGGACACGATGTTGCGGGCGGTAAAGCTGATCGTGCGGGAATATCCCTCCGACTGCTTTTCACGACGGCCGCTGACAGAATAATCCACGCCATGATTGCCGAGAATGCGGATCAGTTGTTCGACATCGGCCAGATGGGGCACATTTTCCAGCGTCAGCGTGTCATCCGTCAGAAGCGACGCGATCATCAGCGGCAAGGCCGCATTCTTGGCACCCGATATCGGGAGGATACCGTTGAGCGGATTGCCACCCACAAGTCTGATGCGATCCATGCGAACCTTGGCTTTCGTGATAGGGCCGAAAACGCGTAAAAAACGGTTTCAAACGGCAAATGAGATTGAGTTGTGCACGTAAACGATCAAGATGGCCACTTCAAGGAAGCATGAAATCAGCCTTTTCCGCGGCAGGTTGTCTTTAATCGGCTTGCCGGGCCTCAATCCTCTTTTCTTTCGCTATCAGCGCTTTCCACCGCAACGCCTTCCCGGCGCAGATCGGCGTCGCCCTGGCGTCGCGAGCGGATCTGTTCCTTGCGCCGCGCCAGATTCGCACGCAATTGTTCGGAGAGCCGTTCTTCCCGGGTTTTCTTTGCTAAATTGTCGTCAGACATGAGCTTGTCCACTGATTTGCCATTGCCGAAACACCTTTCGGCACGAAAATTGTTAAATAGCTACCGCAAGGAAGTGCAAGCCTCGCTTGCGCTTTGCCAAGACCTATGGCAGAAGCCAGCCGCATTCGCCGGCCAGCTGCGGTAGCTCAGTGGTAGAGCACTCCCTTGGTAAGGGAGAGGTCGGGAGTTCAATCCTCCCTCGCAGCACCAGTTTTTCCTGTTTATCCGGCCGCTCTTCATTCTCCATTTCTTTCCTGACCGGCAAGCCGATGTCGCATTCCTGTTGCACGGGTCTCGGTCTTGATCCCTTGAACTTGAATTGTTTGAATGCGGCGATCGAACACTATTCGGTTTTCAACAGGCTTTGCCACCTTTCAACATTCGATGGCCTGGAAACTCTCGATGCGCTCCACCGCTTTTATCAGGGAAACGGGCGTCCGGTTCCTGTCTTCCCTTTGCGGCACCGGTTTGTGGCTGGGCACCCTGTTCTTTGCGGCCTCCCTGGCGCCAAGCCTCGTGCCCCGCGAAGCGGCGGTGCAGGGAATTCTGTCGGGCGTTGCTTTTGCGCTCGGCTATGGCATTGGATCGGCGCTGCGCTCGCTGTGGCGTTTCCTGCAATTGCGCGCTTTCGATGAAGGGCGTCTGGCTTACGGCTTGAAGCTGCTCGCAGCCGCGATCTGCATTGTGATCGCGGGCGTTTTCCTTTGGCATGCGTCCGAATGGCAGAATTCCGTGCGCACCTTGATGGATCTTCCGCCGGTGGAAAGCGCCAGACCTCTCCTTGTCGCAAGCATCGCGGTGCCGGTGGTGCTGTTGTTCATCCTGCTGGGAAAACTGTTTCGAAATATCTCGCGCAGCGTTTCGCGTCGGCTGAAGCCGATCCTGCCGCCACGCGTCGCCGTTTTGGCCGGTCTGGTTCTGGCAAGCGCCCTGTTTTGGGCAATTGGCAGCGGTGTTCTCGTTCAGTCGGGGATCCGCATGCTCGATTCGAGCTATCGCAGCCTCGATGCGCTGATCGACGACGATATTCGCCCGCCCGTCGATCCGATGAAAACGGGAAGCGCCCAGTCGCTTATCGGATGGAACCATCTCGGCCGCCAGGGCCGGGCGGCGGTTGCAGCATCCCCCACCCGTGAGCAAATCGAGAATTTCACGCAGCAGCCAGCGATGGAGCCGATCCGCGTTTATGTTGGTTTGAATTCGGCCGAAACGCTGCCGGAACGCGTCGAACTGGCTTACAACGAGTTGATCCGCACCAAGGCGTTCGACCGGTCCGTGCTAGTCATCACCACGCCGACGGGAACCGGCTGGCTTGATCCGGCCAGCCAGATGTCGCTGGAATATCTGCATCACGGCGACGTTGCGACAGTTGCGATCCAGTATTCCTACCTGTCTAGCTGGCTGGCCCTGATGGTCGAGCCCACTTACGGCGCGGAAACGGCCAAGCTTCTGTTCCGTCGCGTGTACGATCACTGGCGCAATCTGCCGCGCGACACGCGCCCTCGCCTTTACCTTCATGGTCTGAGCCTTGGCGCGTTGAGTTCCGATGCGTCGGTCGATCTGTTCGACGTCATCGGCGATCCGTTTCAAGGGGCGCTTTGGAGCGGCCCGCCGTTTCAAAGCCGGACATGGCAGCAGGCGACTCGCGAGCGGCTACCCGAAAGCCCGGAATGGTTGCCGCGCTTTCGCGACGGCTCGGTGATCCGGTTCGGCAACCAGAATGGCGGCTATGATGTGGCATCCGCACCCTGGGGTCCGGTTCGGTTCGCCTATCTTCAATATGCCAGCGATCCGATCACCTTTTTCGAGATGGCTTCTTTTTATCGCATGCCAGACTGGATGCGCGAGCCGCGCGGTCCCGACCTTTCCCCTTATCTGCGCTGGTATCCGGCGGTGGCATTCCTCCAGCTTGCCGTCGACATGGCGCTGGCGACCAC